>JASEHA010000134.1 GCA_030018795.1 bacterium | reverse complement strand
GGATTGAGTGAAACTTCGTTTCACTCATCTATTTTTGACTATCGTAGGTTAAAAACTTGAACATCGAGTATAAATAAAAGGAGAATATTAGAAATGGAAAGACTGTATATGCTTTTAATGGGACTGGTCATGTTTTTTGCTTGTTACGAGGCTATTTTTGTTTATCGAAAGACAATGAAGTCTTGGGCAAGGAAGGAACGAGTCATTTGTTTGGTTAAGGTTCCAGTATTAACTATGCTGGTATGCATGCTTATCTGTATGATAAATTGTGTGGTAGATCTTTCTGTAATGGCAGGATTTTAATGGATTGCCCAATTGTAGATAATACTGTTGATTGCAATCCATCCCTCGACCCCTTGAACCCTTTTTAAGGAGGCTATAATGATAAAGGTTATTGTTACAGGTGCAATGGGTCGTATGGGCAGAGCCATTGTCCAGCAGATTCTTGTAGCAGAAGATATGGAGATAGCAGGTTGCATTGAACGAAAAGATCACCCCTTGCTTGGTACAGATATAGGGAATGGTACTATCTTAAAATCAAGTTTAGAAGCTGCACTTCAAGATTTAAGACAAACACAGGTGTCAGGAGTGGCTTCTTCTTCATTGGTCATCATTGATTTTACCTCACCAGAGACAACAGTCAATCATCTTGAAACAGCCTGCCTTTTCAATTGCCCAATGGTTATTGGTACTACTGGATTAAATAAATCTCAAAACGAAAGATTATCCACAGCAGCCGAGACTATCCCCATAGTTTATTCTGCAAACATGAGCCTTGGGATGAATATTCTCTTCAAATTGGCAGCCTTGTCAGCTAAAGCACTTGGCAATGAATATGAGGTAGAAATACTTGAAGCTCATCATCATAAAAAGGTTGATGCCCCTTCAGGCTCTGCCTTGAAGATAGCTGGGGTGATTGCCGAAGCTCTGGAAAGGGATCTGAACAAGGTGGCTGTGTATGGCAGGCAGGGTTCTCCTGGGCAAAGAAAGTCTGATGAAATCGGAATATTTGCCATAAGAGGCGGCGATATTATTGGTGAGCATACAGCTATGTTTATTGGAGATGGTGAACGATTGGAGATAACTCATCGTGTCCAGAACAGGGATACCTTTGCCTCTGGTGCCCTGCGGGCAGCAAGGTTTGCAGCTAATGCCTCACCAGGGCTATACAATATGATGGATGTGCTGGGAATCAAGGGGGGAATAGAATGAAGCAGGCTGCCTACATAAATCCAGGGACACTATACTCTCAGGCAGTAGCCTTTAAGGATATGCTCTTTGTTTCTGGCCAGTGCCCCAAAGATCCAGAAACAGGAGAACTAAAGCATGGTAATGTGGAAGAACAGATAAGGTTGACCATGGAAAACCTTAAATCTGTTCTTAATGCTGGCGGATCATCACTGGACAATGTTCTTAAGGTTACAGTATTTTTGGCTGATATAAATGATTTTGACATCATGAATAAGATTTATAAGGAATACTTCCCTATTGACAAACCTGCTCGATCCTGCATTCAAGCAGCCAGACTTCCCTTTGAGATTAAGGTGGAAATCGAGGCTATTGCTTATATTTCCTAAAGATCTATCCTGTCATCTGGAGAAAAGCAGATAATGCCATTACCACAAATAGCCATACGGGATAAAGTTATTGGTCAGGATAATCCTGTATTTATTATTGCTGAAGCAGGGGTTAATCATAATGGCTCGATAGAGACAGCCAAACAGATGATTGAGGTAGCAAAAAAAACAGGGTGTGATGCAGTAAAGTTTCAGAGCTTTACGGCAAAAAATCTGCTTTCCAATGCTGTTCCACAGGATGTGTTTCAGATGCTTGCATCTCTGGAACTATCCAGAGATGATCACCAGATGCTTTCAGAATATGCAGAAAAAATAGGCATTTTTTTTCTTTCAACACCCTTTGATGAAGAAAGTGCTGATATACTTGAAGAAATGAATGTCCCTGCCTTTAAGATTCCATCCGGAGAATTAACCAATCATCCTCTCTTGAAACATATTGCCAAAAAGAAAAAACCTGTCCTGCTTTCATGCGGAATGGCAAACATGGAAGAAATAGCAGAAGCTGTTGAGATAATCTTAAAAGAAAATCCCCAGCTTATTCTTTTGCAATGCACAACAAGCTATCCTTGTCTGCCTGAAGATGCAAACTTGATGGTTATTCAGGGTCTATACCATGCTTTTGGGTTATTGGTTGGTTACTCGGATCATACCCTGTCAACAACCGCAGCTGTTATTGCTGTTGCCCTTGGGGCAAAGGTGATTGAAAAGCATTTCACCTTAAGCACATCCCTCCCTGGTCCTGACCACAAGGCATCTGTTGAGCCGGCACAACTAAAGGATTTTGTCCAAAAGATAAGAGAAGCTGAACAATGTCTTGGAAAAGCACAAAAATTCCTTACCCCTTCGGAGATAACTGCTCACCAGCAGGTTAGAAAAGGGATTACCGCTAAAATGGATATTGCTCAGGGAAAGATGATTACCTCAGAAATTATATGTATGAAAAGGCCAGCCATTGGTATCTTGCCAGCTCATATTGATCTGGTTATTGGCAAAAAAGCAAGGGTGAATATTACAGAGGATGAACCGATTGGGTGGGAGAAGATAGTCGAGTAATCGGTGGTAGCTGCAACCTTCAGGTTGCGGGAAACCACAATCTACGACCCAGCATCCCTTACATGTCGTTTATTAACCATATGCAGGGTAGAATTTTTATCCTTACCCTCAAAATATGCTTCAAGGAGTTTTCTGGTAACAGTACATGCCTTTGCCCGCCAGGTATCATAATTAACTATCAATACGGCTATGGCTATCTCCGGATTATCTGCTGGGGCAAATCCTACAAACCATGTGCAGTTTTTAGGCTGGGATTTACAAGAGAGTGAACCTGTTTTGCCAGCTACCTTAATCCCTGAAAGATAAGGATTCCCTCGCCTATCATAAAATGCCTTATGAGCATTCCCTTCACCATGAACTGTTTGTACCATCATCGTCTTAATTATTTCTGCCGTTTCTGGTGTAATCGGCGTTCTCATCACCTGAGATGAGGGTGTTGCAAGAATCTTCCCTTCTGTATTTACAATTTGTTTAACAAGGGTTGGCTTCATTATTTTCCCTTTATTGGCAATAGATGCAGCAATCAATGCCCCGTGAAGGGGACTCATGTTTATATCTCCAAATCCAGCCCCTGAAGCAGCAATATCATATGTTTCATCAGAGATAACCGCTGATGAAACCTCTACCGGCATGTCAGGACATAATTTAGAATTAAACCCAAACCTTGCCGCATATTTTTCCAGACAAGGATGGCCTACATCTATAGCCATGGTTGCAAAGGCTGTATTACAGGATTTAGCCAGGGCATTTCCGACACTAATTGGTCCTGAAGAGACATTGGACGAATCTTGTATCCATTTACCGTCATATTTAAGCCTTTTTGTAGCCTTCAGAATATCATCAGGCTGAATGATTTCCTGTTCAAGGGCAGCTGATAGGGTCACAATCTTAAATATAGAAGCAGCTGGATATGAAGATGAAAGGGTTAATGGTAACCGGTGATTAATAGGATTATTCCCCTGACTTGCCATAGCCAGGATTGCCCCTGTAGATGGATCCAGGGCAACAACTGCCCCAACCGGTATTTTGTATTGTTGAAAGAGATCAACAGCAGCATTTTGAAGGAAGGGCAAAAGGGTAGATATTGCCTTTTTCTTGTGGCCAATATTCATGGTATATTCATTTTCTGATGTTTGCTTAAAGGAAGCAGGAGAAATAATTGCTCCACGCATACATGAGCCAGAGAGCTTTTTGCTTAAATAAGCTGCTGAAGCAAGTCTAATAGAGGTATGATAATGCGAAATACAAAAAACAACCAAAAGGAGTGTCAAAACCATACAGCATGGTTTATTCCATTCTTTTTTCCAGAACAGACCTTTTCCTCCCCTCCCTTTGCGTTTTTTTACATAGCTTTTCTGGTATTTTCTCCATCCCATCAAAAAACCCCCCTTTGTTTAATGGAATGTTTTTAATTATAGCAAAACAATCTTGTTTTGTCAACAAAATTTATCTTGACAAATAGCCATTTGTTCAGTAAACTTTATCAACAAGACTCAACTTTTTAATAGCAAGGAGGAAAAAACATTGATTCAAAGGTACACTCGTCCTGAAATGGGCAATATATGGACAGATGAGTATAAATTCAGAAAATTGCTCGAAATAGAGATATTAGCCTGTGAGGCTCAATCTACCTTGGGCAATATCCCAAAGCATAGCCTTGAGGTGATAAAGAAAAAAGCAAATTTTGATGTTCCAGGGATCTATGAGATAGAGGAAACCATCCAGCATGATGTTATTGCCTTTCTTACCAATGTAGCCGGATACGTTGGCGAGGAATCAAGGTATATTCATCTGGGACTGACATCCTATGATGTGGTTGATACCTGCCTTTCTGTCAGAATGAAGGACGCTGGCAGGATGATTGTCAATGACTTAAAAAGATTGGCTGAGGTATTAAAAAAACAGGCTCATAGGTATCAACATACTATTATGATCGGAAGAACCCATGGCATTCATGCTGAGCCAATGACCTTTGGCTTAAAGATGGCTTTATGGTATTTTGAAACCCTGCGGAACATTCATCGAATGGAAGAGGCAGTAACATGTATCAGTGTTGGCAAACTATCTGGTGCAGTTGGCACCTATTCTCAAATATCTCCCTTTGTCGAAGAGTATGTCTGTCAAAAATTAGGGCTTAGCCGTGCTGAGGTAGCAACCCAGGTATTACAACGAGATAGACACGCTCAATATTTAGCTACCCTGGGCATTATTGCCAGCTCTTTAGAAAAGTTTGCCACAGAGATAAGAAACCTTCAGCGAACAGATATAGGCGAGGTTGAAGAGCCATTCGGCAAGGGGCAAAAGGGTTCCTCTGCTATGCCGCACAAGCGAAATCCGGTTGTAGCTGAAAGGATAACCGGTTTGGCAAGGATTGTCCGAACTAATGCTATGGCTGCTATGGAAAATGTTGCCCTCTGGCATGAACGCGATATTGCTCACTCGTCTGTAGAAAGGGTTATCATTCCAGATAGTACCATTCTGGTAGATTATATGTTGAGTAAATTTATCTGGATTGTTGAAAATATAGTAGTCCGTGAAGACAGGATGAAGGAAAATATAAATAAAACCAAGGGATTGATTCATTCTCAAAGCCTCTTGCTGGCTCTGACCCAAAAGGGTGTGCTTCGCGAGGATGCCTATCATCTGGTTCAGAGAAATGCTATGCGGGTCATAGATGCAGGCAGCACATCTGGCATTGATTTTAAGGAATTAATCTTACGCGATCAGGATATAAAAAGCTGCCTCAGCCTTCAGGAGATAAATGATTGCTTTGACTTGAATAAGTATTTGAAGAATATAGCGGTTATTTTTAACAGATTGTAAGGTAGGAAAATGCGGAAGTAGGAATGCGGAGGTAGGAATGAATCCTTAAATTCCGCATTTTATTTAAATAAGGGGAGGAAATTGATAATGCAGCCAGCACAAAAACAGTTTGATCCAGAAGCAGCAAGAAGAGAGGAATTGCGGAGAGATAATCTAAGATTGCTTCAGTCTGAGGTAACAGGAAAAGAGGTACTTCTCAAGACAAATACTCATTTTGATCGAAAGGAAAGAAAGTATTTTATCGATGAGGTAAAAGAGGATTATTTTAAGGGTACAGGGAAACTTATACGAGGTATCCGACTTATAAACCATAAATTTCCAAAGGAAGAGCAGCCTTTTTTGAAATACCCTTCGGAATCTATCGAAAAAACCATTGAGGGCAACCAAAACAAGCTGGTTATGCTTTATACATCTGAGGTAGATATTGGAAGAGACTTCAAACGGCTTTATCGCAACACGATGCAGGATCTGGAGATATATCTTTATTATTAGCGAAATATGGCAACAGCAGTAATCAAGAAATAACTGTCTTTTTTATGGGGTGTGAACGGTTACTAAAAACTTTAATAAATGGTCTAACCCAAGTTCGCGATTCAAAAAGTTAAATTATTGACTATCAAGAGGTTATGAATTTCAAAAATCTGATTTTGACACTACAGATTTTTTAGTGTCCCTATAGAATTGTTTTTGTTGTTTTTCCAGGTTGGGAAGGTAAATTCAAGGCATCATATATTTTTTTATGAGATAATTCAGCTTGGCAAGATTTTCTTATGTAAACCATCTTGCCATCCTTTGTTTTCATATTTGTTGTGATTCGGACATGATTAGAGAGAATGTCGCGAATAGTGTTCCATTTGGAATGTATCCCTTTTTGTCGCAGTTTGAAGCGAATAGTGTGTAAGATATGGTAAGCAAGGACTGTAATAAATAAGTGTCCATCAACCCTATCTTCTTTCTGATGATGTACTGGTCTTAGCCCTAACTTAGATTTCATGGAGCAAAAAGCATCCTCTATATCTGTGAGCGTATTATAAATATCCCATATTTCCTGTTCTTTACCATTTGTCATGTCAGACTGTGTAAAAACTTAACCCCCGAGCAATTATGGTGATTTGCCACACAGG
>JASEHA010000133.1 GCA_030018795.1 bacterium | reverse complement strand
TACGAATGTAGGCTAATGTAGTAAAAATATGTGGACGGTCTGTGTCTTTGCCGCTAAACCATCTGCGGTATTCGGCAATAAAGCTCTTTCCAGATTGACGGCTGTTTTGGAGAATTGTAATAGTTAGGTTCATATCAACTCCCACAAACAACTTGCCTGGGCGAACGGCATAGTGACTGTGCCAACACACGAATCCGTTATACAGCTTTTGCAACTCATGCATTGTTTCTGTTGAAACGGAGGCGATTGGCACAATCATCCCGAACCGTCCACAAGCACTCAAGATGTTCAACGCTCTTTCTATCACAAACGCATACAAATTCCCACAACTCTCTGTTTTATACCTCTGTATGGTGTAGTCTTTCTTCGCCTTACTATACTCCACATACGGCGGATTCCCAATCACCACATCAAACCCGCCTTTGCCATGAATAATCTCATAAAACTCCGCAAACCAGTGAAACGGCTGATGTGTGGCAAGCCATTCCTGATAATCTTTTCCTGCAAGGTCAGACCCGTTATATTGTCCCATGTAGAAAATGCCGTCAAGACTGTTGGTCAGTTTTCTTAGCCGTTCATTCAAGTCATCCTTTGCTTTTTTGAATCCCTCGTAGTTGTCACTGCTAACAAGTTGTATCTCTTTGTATCGTGCAAAAGCTCGTGCTACGATATCGCATTGCTCCAGAATCTTTTCCTTATGGGCATCAGTTGCAAATAAACCCCTTGTTCCATCAATTTGCTTTTTCGTCGCATACCCCACCAGTGTATTCCCTGCACGAATATTAAAATCCACATCAGGCAATGGCTCAAGCCCAAGATTTGGCTTGCGGTAGTCAGCGTCAACGGTTGCCACTAATTTCAGGAAGATCCGCAGTTTGGCGATTTCTACTGCTTCGTTCATGATGTCCACACCGTAGAGATTGTTCAAAATAATGGACTTGTAAATAAAGTATTGCAGATTAGGGTGTTCTGGCGAGTTCACTTGAGCAAGCGTCTCTTCAAAAAACCTATGCCTGCCTTTCACCGATTCATCGATAAAATTCTTCATTCGAAAGATACATGCTTCATAAAGCGACTCAAGTATATTTAGTGCGGCAAAGAGAAATGCACCAGAGCCGCAAGTAGGGTCAAGTATGGTTATGCTGGAGAGAGCCTTATAAAAATGGCGGATAAACTCGGCATCTTCAGTTGTTTCAATCACATCCTGAGCAAATTGGCGGATATTGAGGTTGTAAGTGATAAAATCGTTGATTTCTTTGAATTCGCCATTTGTAATTTTTGTTTTGATATCCGCATATCGTTTACGCCGTTCTATAACCTCGCGGTAAATCTCTGTAGGCAGGGCAATATTCGAGGGTGCAGGCTTGTTCCAATCCTTACGAAGTTCCCATAGACAGGGACCATTGTTGTCAACAACCTTTTTCCCAAGTTCAGAGTCAAACCCTTTTTTTATCTCGTCCGGCAAATCGTCAAACAAACCGCCGTTTTCCGGCACGCCGCACTTAACCGCGTCATAGATATACTCATCCTCGCTTGCCTTCACCATCTGCCAGAGCCAGCCATCAGCAGTAAACGCTCCAGGATATTGCCGTTTCACCTCGTCAAACAACCAGGGAATGATGCAGTTTTTGCTGATATAGTCGGTAATATCTTCTTTCGTGTAATAGGCACCCATCTGGGCGCGGTCATTGATGTATTTTTCAAAAATATAACCGATTACATCCGGATTGATGTCTTTGCCACTGGCAGTTTCACGGGTATCGAGATGCCATTCGTATTGGTCAAAAAAATTAAAGAGCTTTTCAAATGCCTGGTCATCTATGGCGATGTTCGTAAAAGTCTTTTCGATTTCGTGCTCGTCAAAAAGTCCGCCGTTTAGGTAGGGAATTTTGCCGATTTCAAGGGTGATGCTTGTATCGCCTCGGCTCTGTTCCGGCAATCCAAGCCCTTTATGGAAGAGAACAAGGAGAAAATCACGATAGAAAGAATAAAACTGGTTACTACCTTTTTTCTCTTTGCAATCTTTGAGCTTGTCCTGTAAGTAGTTTTTATTATTATCCAGAAACCCCTTTTTCTGGATAAAATAACAAAACATGAGGCGATTAAGCATCAGTGAGGCATACCAGTCCATATTAAGCTGGTCATCTATCCCTTCTATGAATTTCAAAAATGCGGTGTGCTCTTTCTTAAAACTCTCATAAAATTTCTTGGTAACACGTTCATTATTCTGCTGGAAGTTTTCGGCAACCCGCTTGGTAACATCTATAATTGTAACCCGCTCTTCTTCATCCAGGGTAAAGAATAAGCCGCTTGCCCGTTGATAGAGTAGTTCCGGATCCTGAGATAATGCGTAACGAGTTTCGCTGATTTTTGTTGGGCTGCCGGCTTTACGCACCGCCAATTGCCAGACCTGTTCTTGTTTATACTCATCAATAAAAATAATGAGATGCTCTTGAAAAAGTTTGGTCACCCTACCCTCAATCTTTTTGCGTGCTGCTGAATCAGGGATATTTTTACCAGAGGGTGCATTACAGATAAATATCTTGAATCCGCTTTTTTCTGCAATGCCGATAAGGGTATAAGAAACATCATCGTTGATAATCGGCTGTTTCGTGTGGTCATTGTTCCAGCCCATTTCGTTAAAAAGCTCTCTAAACTGGAATGCCTTGATATATGTGGAAAATTTAAGCTTAGTAATTGCCATGTTTTATTCTCCGTTCCTGATGCCCATAGAGCAAATAATCTGCGGCAGACGGCTTGTCTCCTCTTCATTATCAGTAATACACAATTTATCGTCATCACGAAGCGATACCACAAGACCGGCCAGCGTATCATCTGAAATGCCGGCTTTGAGTTGACGATTTAGAGTGTCTCGTGCAAATTCTTTAAGCGGATATTTGAAAATATCATCCACTGCCTTTTTCATCTCCTCGGTGACAAATAATGTCCCTTCATTTTCTTTAAGGTAACGGTCAAGACGCATATAGACCCGATACTTAACTCCAGTCTTTTTGCCAAGCGAACCCACTGCTGTTACCTCTTCTTTGCTGATAATATCTACTGCTGTTTTTACAATCTGGTGATGGTCAGGCAGTTTATATAGCGGCTTTATGTCTTTATTACATTCTGCTGCTTTAAGTATGGCAATCTGGGATTGGGTAATCATTTTGCCCTGTGCATCAAGCCAGGCAAGGACATCGTTATCTTCAGCGGTTCGGGTATAGACAATAACCCCTTCTTTTTCTTTTTTAAAGGTATTTTCTTTGGTTGCATAAATGACACTGGGCATATCAGGGATAGTTTTGGCAAGGCTTGAATCGCTGTCAACAGCATTCTTCCATATTTGATAGGCATAGGAAGCAAGGTCAACCTCAGTGTCATCCTCATCGTCAAATATGCCTGATTTCTCATTATAGAGGTCATATATATTCACTGGATCGCCATCAAAAAAGGTTTCATCGGATCCAACTACCTCTGCATTCTGCTTGATTCGTTCTTTTAGCCGGCTCCGCAATTTAATAACTTTTTCAACGCCATCTTCTGGCAGAAATGAATAACACAATATTGTATCTGATTTCTGACCTATACGGTCAATACGTCCTGCCCTTTGAATGAGCCTGATAATCGCCCACGGCAAGTCATAATTCAGAATAATATGACCATCTTGCAGGTTTTGTCCTTCGCTGAGCACATCGGTAGTAATGAGCACCCTCAATTCCTTTTCAGTGCCCTTAATCAACGGCTTTTCATTGCTGACCGGGCTGAAGCGATACGCATAGTCTGTGGGATTGTCACAAGAACCGGTAACGCATTCAATGCTTTTATCGCCTCTTTTCTTCAGTTGTTCACACAGATACCCGGCAGTGTCGGCAAACTGAGTAAAAACCAGAACTTTTTCCTTTTTGTGGGTATCGTTGATAAGGTCATAAAGTGCATTGAGCTGTCTGTCTTCACCGGGATTCCATTCTTTAGCAATGGATAATATCTTGATGATTTCTCGTCCATCGTTAATAAGCGACTTTTTTAGTTCAGGGATAAACAAATTACTGGATATCCATTCGAAACGGTTCTTATGTTTTCCGGCAAAAAGCTCATACACCTGTTTTGCCTGTTTGAGGTACTCCTCTTCATCCGAAATAAATATAATGCTGTTATCCTCATCGTTTCTATCCATGTCATTGTCTTCAACAAAATCATCAAGGTTTTCCACAATGTTTTTCCCGATAGGAATAGGCAGATTATTTTCAGCAGCATAGACGAATACAAAGTTACGAAGAACATGGCGGGAAAGAGAAAGCAAAAAGGAATAACCGCTGCTTTCCAGCCGTTTGAATAGATTGGTTCGGCAAAAACCTTTTAGCCGTTTACCTGCCCGTGAAAGGTTGGCAATAATCACTTTCTCTTTTTCAGTAGGTGTTATTGCGGCTTTAGAGTTGATATAATTACCAAGCCCGTATCTGGGTAGGTCAAGGCTGTTAATGGTCTTTACAATTGCGTCTGAATAAAGCCTGGCATACTGGTCATTTTCATCCATTGCATTGAATGGGTACTCTACTTTTTTGGGAATTCGGTCAGAGAAATAATATTTTCTTCCATCTGAAAAGGTCAGGTATTTACGACCGTTAGCATTATCAGTGGCTGCATAATTATTTTTAATAAAACTACGCGTCCTTCGCACCAGATAAAGCCGCATCAATTCACGCCAATCATCGGAAAAATGACTTTTCTCGAACGCTTTTATGCTTCGGATAAATGTTTCTGTATGCCTCGCTGTAAAATGCACCTGTCCGCCAATGCTTTCGATATACCTCTCAGGATTGATACCAAGGTCTTTGTCATCTGGCAGGAACAATCGCAGCTGATTGGACAAATCAACATAGGACTTGTTGTAAGGGGTAGCAGAAAGCAGAATAACCTTGCTTTCGTTTTCCTCAAGATAGGATTTAATAGAACGGTAGCGGCTTGCCTCGTCGTTACGCAAGTTGTGGCTCTCATCAATAATAACAAGACGGTAACGTCTTAAATTGGGAAGTTGGCTTTGCACCATACTTTGCGAGATAATTTCGGCATGAAGCTGATATTTGTGAACATAACCTTTCCACATTTCAACAATATTCTTTGGACAGATAATCAGCGTTTCAAGAAAAAAATCTTCCTCGAATATCTTGGCAACCGCAGTTGCAGTAATTGTTTTCCCAAGACCGACCACATCGCCGATCATTACCCCGCCTCGATTATGCAGGTGATGAGCAGCAATTAATACAGCTTTTTGTTGAAAATCCAGCAATTCTTGTTGAAATATCCTTGGAATCTTGTATTCACTAATACCTGCGCGAGCCTCACGGGAGAGATGATAAGCTATTTTCAAATAGACATGAAATGGTTCAACCAACCTGTCAGCAGCCCAGCTTTCATCTATAATCTGTGCCAGTTCATCTGTAATATCTATACATTTGTTATCATTCCATCGATCATCAAACCATTTCGCAAGTTTATCTGATGCATCCTGTTCCATGACATCAATGTTAAGTTCACCTTGTTTGGAAAGCCCTGCAAGCGTTAAATTACTGCTTCCAAGAAAACCGACGATTGGAACCCGAACATCATCGCTATAAGCTAAATAAAGTTTTGCATGGAGACAGTGCCTTAAATGAAGCTTAACAACAACCTTTTTTTCTTTTAATTGAATGCTCAACCTGCGTAAATAAATTTCATCTCTTTCACTCGGCGTCCCTATTGTTAGTTGTTCTTTGAACTCAAAGGCAAGTTTTTTCTTTAATTTAAGCATTTCTGCCTGGTCAATTGTATAGGTATCGTCGCGTAAAAATGATTCCCTGAATATTTCCATGGGTAGCTTTTGCATTCCAACAAGAAGCCGGCAGCAGCGATAAATCTGGTTATCTTCTTCAGCTACCGACATACCAGTAAGTGCATCAATCTTATCGGCTATCTCATGCCATCCGCGAAGATTAAAATATCCAACGCAAAAATCGCATCGTTTTGATACATTTAATATTTCGACTAAACCATTTGTTAAATAATTTTGGATATTATCATAAATTTTCGGCACTGCAACCTCCTCAATATCAGTTTACCCATCTACTGTGTTGTTTGCAGCACAGACAGATAGCTATCTTATAATCACAGCCTTTTTCAAGTCACTAAAATTACCGGCACTAAAATAAATGATATATGTGCCAGAGGCAAGGGTTTTGTTCTCCTCATCCTCTCCATTCCAGGGCAGCCAATACTCTCCTGCTGGCTTTGCTTTATCCAACAATGTCTTTGCTTATGCGGTAATTTTTAACTGCACAGGTTGAAATTTTATCCTGATGTCCTAACCACCTTGAAAAGCTGCTGGTTGAACTGACACATGAATACTTACGAGATAATTATCTCACAATTCCACAGATATGTCAACTCAAAAATCTGAATAGTTCTGTGAAATATGCGAAAATTAAGTTGCGGAGCTATGTTCTTAAACAGTTACCATCTACCAATCACCAGATTAAGTACCCTCCCCTGCTATTAGGGTAGAAACAATCATAAGTGCTGCAGATTTGGGTAGTGTCCCAAATCAGCTAACTCCCTCTAATCGGATAAG
>JASEHA010000132.1 GCA_030018795.1 bacterium | reverse complement strand
TTTTTATATCAATTGGTTATTAACTTATCCATTGGCTACTTGCCGATTTCAGGATGAACAGATTAAACAATTTATTCATCTTTATTCAGAATCTTTCTTGAGATCCAGGGTTGTTGATTTATCCTTAATCGATTCTTCACTGCTATATTTTTTTAACGAAATCGATTTTTCTGAGATTGCACGGGAATATCATTCTAAAGATTGGGAGTACATTCGAGATACAAGCAGGAGTCAGTTACTGTTAAAATAGTGAAAAAGCACTTTGTGCCTGCTATAGATGACAGTATAAAGGAGTAAAAATGGTCTTGACAAACCCGACCACATTAACCCAGCAATTCTAATTATGAAATTTTTAACCACAAAGAACACAGAGAACACAGAGAAAATGTAGAGAAATGTAAGATAGCAAGATAGAAGAAGGTAGTCTTTTGCCACAAAATTTAAGATGTATCTGCCTTTTTATCTTTCATTATTTTTTTATTCCCTTTATTTTCTTCGTATTCTTCGTATTCTTTGTGTTCTTTGTGGTTAAAATGAGAATTGCTGGTTATCCATGCAAAAAGAATAAAGGAGGAAAAATATAATGTATTACTTCAGGTTTATAGCATTATTTGTAGCAATATCAGTATTATTCTCACAGCCAATATATGCCGAAGGGACGGAAAAGCCAGAAAGGGTTGTGCTTGATAATGGTTTGGTAGTTGTTTTCAAGGAGGTGCATACTGCCCCGCTTGTTGCGGTGCAGCTATGGGTAAAGACAGGCAGTATCCATGAGGGTGAGTATCTGGGAAGCGGAATATCTCATCTTATTGAGCACATGCTGTTTAAGGGAACAAAAAGGAGAGGGGTAGGGGAGATAGGACGACAGGTGAGTGCATCAGGGGGTGAGATGGGTGGTTATACCTCTATGGATAGAACGGTTTACCATATGGTTATGCCCAGGGATAAGGCTGAGATTGCCCTGGATATATTGGCTGATGCAGCTGCAAATGCAACATTTGATCCAGCAGAGATGGAAAAGGAAAAGGAGGTTATTCTCAGGGAGATGGATATGTGTGATGATGACCCGGATAAGTATCTTTCAAGAAAGATATGGCAGGAGGCATTTTCTCAGCACCCATACCAGTACCCGGTGATTGGCTACAAGGGGATATTTGCTCAACTGACCCAGGATGATCTGCTGAAATACTACCAGCGATTTTATGTGCCAAACAACATGATCCTTTCTGTTGCAGGTGATTTTAATAGTTTTCAGATGCTGGAAAATATAAACAAATACTTTAAGGATTTTAAGAGAACATCAATATCTCCAGTATATCTTCCCCAAGAGCCTGCACAGATTGGTAAAAGAATGTTTGAGGATGTAAAGGATATAAAGGCAGCCTATCTGGAAATGGCTTTTCATATTCCAGACATCAGAAGCAGGGATCTTTATCCCTTAGATGTTATGGCTCTTATCCTTGGTCAGGGCAACTCATCCAGGCTCTACCAAACCTTGAGGGAAAAAGAGAATATTGTCTATTCCATTAATGCCTGGTCATATACCCCGCAGTATCCAGGGCTTTTTGGGATTACAGCTGTCCTTGAACATGAGAATCTGCAAAAGGCTCAGGATAGTATCTGGAAAGAGGTTGAAAGATTGACTCAAGGTGATATTACAGATGAGGAGCTGGAAAAGGCACGGCAAATGGTTATTGCCTCCTCTATCTTTTCTCAGGAAACAGTAGAATCTCAAGCAGCAGATATTGCCTCAAATGAGTATGTTTGCGGAAATATTAATTTTAATAAGGATTATGTGGAAGGGGTGAGGAAGGTAACAGAGGATGATATTATCCGTGTTGCCAAACAATACCTTTGTGAAAATAATTTGACACTTGGAATATTAAAGCCAAAGATTAAGAAAGATACAATAAGTCCAAGCATACAAGTAAAAGTAGAGCCAATAATTCAGAAATTTGTTTATGATAATGGACTTGTTTTATTGGTACTTGAGGATGACAGCCTGCCGATTGTCTCTGTAAACGCTGTCTTTAAGGGAGGGGTATTGTTTGAGGAAAAGGGCAGGGAAGGGGTATGCAATCTTGTCCAGAAGATGATGCTCAAGGGCACTAAAAACCGCAATGCAAAGCAGATAGCTGAGGAAATAGAGTCGCGGGGTGGAGACATCTCAGCCTATGGCGGCAATAACAGCTTTGGCTGTTCTTTTAAGGTATTAAAAGAGGATCTGGATTTAGGGCTCTCATTGCTTTCAGATGTTCTGCTTAACCCATCCTTTCCAGCAGAAGAGATGGAAAAGGAGAGAAAAGCAGTCATGGCAGCAATCAGATTACAGGATGATGACCCATTTAATTATGCGGTAAGGATCTTAAGAGAGAATATGTGGCAGGATCATCCATATCGTCATAACAGCCTTGGCACAGAGGAAGCGGTAAATGGGTTAAAATATGAGGACTTGAGTGCCTTTCATCAGGCATTTTGTCAGCCAGGCAATATGGTTCTGTCGGTTTTTGGAGATGTAAAGGCACAGGAGATAAGGCAGAAGGTTTCAGAGACATGGGCAGGGGTAAAGGGGTGTAAATTATCATCATCATTCCCTGAGAAGGCAGAGCAAAAGGAGTCAAGGCAGGTAATTCAAGAAAAGGATAAGGAGCAAAGCATTATCCTGCTCGGGTTTCCTGGGGTGAGGGTAGGGGATCCAGACAAATATGTCTTTGATGTGATGAGTTCTATCCTTTCTGGCAAGGGTTCAAGGCTCTTTGTTAACCTGCGAGATAAGTATGGTCTGGCCTATTATGTCGGTGTATTTTCCATGCTTGGGCTGTCTCCTGGGGCATATGTTTTTTACATTGGCACAGGTAAGGACAGGATAGATGCTGCCCTTGAAGGAATAAAGAAAGAGGTAACAATACTTAAGGGTGAGGATGTCACAGATGAGGAATTATCCAGGGCAAAGGCATCCCTGATTGGCGAGCACTGGCAGTCTATGCAAACAAACTCTGCTCATAGCTTTAATTGTGCCTTAAATGAGCTGTATGGGCTTGGGTATGAAGAGGTAGGGATGTTTCTGACAAGGATTAACGGGGTTACAAAGGATGATATAAAACGGGTGGCAAATAAATACCTGCAAGATGATAAGTGTACGGTAGTTATCGTTAGGTCAAAAGTTATGAAGTTCTGAACTTCATAACTTTTGAATTTACTCCAAAGGCATGAAGAAGTAGGGAGGGTTTTTAGTGTCGTGTCAACAATCAATTGTCGTATAGCAAAGGCAGAAGAGAGCCTCTCTGGCAGCCTGATGACTGGTGGCTGGTGCACACTGCTATGTGTTTGTTGTATGGTGGCACAGACATCCCTGTCTGTGCCACCTATATGCACTCCAATAAAAAAATTGACATAAAGATAATAGTAGCCCAACATTCTATGTTGGCATTAGATATACCAGGATAGAATCCTGGGCTACTAACGGCTAACGGCCAAATGTTAACTGCTATTTCAGGAGGAACAAATGGAAGTAACAAAGTATGATCTTGGTCTTGGGACAACCTATGAACGGTTATCGCTGAATGATTATCTTGTCAGGCTGTTTAAAACACTTGGGATTGACAGTGTTTTAGAGGGGCCGTTTGATGGGATGAAGGGGATTGCAGGGATAAACAGCCTTATCCTTGGCAAGCATGGGGTAAAGACAACCACCATGCTTCCTGACCAGCAGGCGATTGAGCTGGCTAAGTTAGTCTGGAAGAAGGAAGGGTGTCTCAAGCAAGCAGACTTTATCTGCAACCCAGAGAATCACCTAAAAGAATCTGTTCAGGAATCCGGGTTTGACCTTGTCTGGAATTTTGCCTGTCTGCCACATATGATGGATTATAAGGCAACACTGGATGAGATGATTCGTGCCTCAAAAAAATATGTCCTTGTGTTTGTCTCAAACAGGATAAACTATGGCTTCTGGATACACTATCTGCTGCATAAGATTACTGGAGAGGCGTGGAATCATGGGAATATCCGTTTAATGGATGTTGGCTTGATTGAAAGGCATCTGAAGTTTCAAGGCTTACACATCATTGAGAAGCCATTTGTTGACGTTCCCTGGTGGCCTGACCTTGACCTGCCAATTGGTGACATATTGGGCAGTTTTATGCCATTCCTTAAAAAACAGCTTCAACAGACCACTCATGCACAGCATTACAAATGGGGGATTGAAAACCTGCCATATTTTGCACCAAACAAAGAGATGGATGGGATAATGAAGAGGCATGGGATGGTTGAACAGGGTAATATCCCATTGATCAAATATATATTTGCCCATCATCAGGGGATTCTGGCGGAGAAAGGATAGGTAAGCAGGCTGGAGGCTGTTAGGCAGGAAAGGATTACAACCTACTGTCGTGTCAACCATCAATTGTCGTATAGTAGGGGCAAGAGAAAGCCTCTCTGACAGCCTGATGACTGGTGACTGGTGCTCTGGTGACAGTCGTATAGTAGTGGCAGGAGAGAGCCTCTCTGACAGCCTGATGGGTCAGCCACATACCACAGACAAGGATGTCTGTGCCACCTAACTTGGTAGTCGCAGGCTTTAGCCTGCGTCCTGCTTTATTAGCCGGACACTCATTTCTCATGCTTTGATGGTAGAGTTCGTTCTATAAAATCGCAAATTATGATAGTAGTGAGTATGACAAGGAGAGAAAAGGAGAAGAAATGTCCAAAAAGAAAAAGCATCAAGACCAGGCTACACCGTCTGCTGCCAGGAATACTACCTCAATGAGCGGTATAAAAAATCCCAGCTGGTTTGTATTCCCAGGATTATTGATCCTCAGTATCCTATTTTTTCAAAAAGCAATAGATGACACGCGGGTTTTATCAGGTGGAGACATCACCAATTACCTGCTTTATTTGCGTTCATTTGTTGCCCAAACGATTAAGGATGGCATTATTCCCCTGTGGAATCCCTACATATTTTCAGGGGTACCGTGTGCTGCAGGGATGCAGCCGGCAGTGTTCTATCCTCTAAATCTGGCTATATTTACCCTATTGCCACCACACCTTGGGATAACATGGAGTGCTATTATCCACCTCTTTTTATGCGGATGTTTTACATATATGTTTATGCGAGCACTAAGATGTCATTGGCTGAGCAGCCTGAGTGCAGCCTTGATATTTATGTTCTCAGGGTTTCAGATAACCCATCTCTATGCTGGACATGCCTGTGTATTTTCGGCCAGCATCTGGCTGCCACTCATCCTGTTCTCTATAGAGAAAATAGCTCAAACCATGAAATTTTCCTATGTACTGCTTGGAGCTTTGGCAGCCAGCATCCAATTTCTGTCTGGCCATCCTCAAATCTCATTTTACACCTATCTTTTGAGCGGGATTTATGCTCTTTTTAGTTTGGGAATGGTTGTTATCAACAAGGAATATACTAAGGCAATCAAGCTATTGCCATTATTGGGAATGATGGGCATGCTATCTGCCTGTCTGGCATGTATCCAGATATTCCCTGCCCTTGAATTGCCTGCCTATTCCAGCAGAAGCGAAGGGGCAGGATATAGCTTCATTACCTTTTCATCATTCCCCTTTGAAAATATTCTATCCTTTTTTTTCCCAATGCTCTTTGGCAATTCTCTGGATATTCCTTACTGGGGACGTGGGCTGCTGCATGAGGTTTGCGGTTATGTGGGGATTATCCCATTGATATTGGCACTAATGGCCATTGTATCCAGAAGAAATGCGTCTGCTATTCTTTTCTTTGTACTGGCAATAGTTTCGCTTCTGCTCTCTTTTGGAAAATATACTGTTGTGTATAAATTATGTTATGAGTTCATGCCTGGTTTTGACCTGTTCAGGGTGCCAGGGCGAATGATGTATCTCTGGACATTTTGCATAGCGGTTCTGGCTGGGTTTGGCAGCAGCAGCCTGATAGAGCTATCTAAGAAAAAGCAAGTTGTCTTATTCTCACAGATATTTGTTGTCCTTGGTATACTGTCCATGCTGGCATCGTTTTTTATTGATACAGATATGTGGCAGAATTTGATTCAGGCAAGCTATGGACTGGAGGAGAGAATCTTTGGTGCCCCTGACCTCAAGGAGCATCTTTCTGGAATGCTCTTGATAGCCAAAAAGTCTATGTTTATTGGGGCTGTTTTTCTTATGCTTGGGGCTATGCTTCTCTACATATGCGGCAAGGAATGGGGCAGGGCATGGGTAAGATACCTGATCCCGGCCATTATCCTTGTTGATCTCTGGATGTTTTGTTCTCCGTATATCACCACTATTGATAACAGCCGCTGTGAATGGGACAGAAACATGGTTGATTTTCTAAAGCAGGACAAAGAGGACAAAGAACCTTTCCGTATCGTTACCATGACTGATGATGCCTCCTTGGACCGTGGGATGATGTATGGGATATCAAATATTGGCGGATATTCTCCAACTATCCTCAAAAGATATCAAGAGTTTATCAATATCAGTCAGGGACTTGCTCCTGAGACACCTACAGTAGTAATGAGGATTGCCGAGTATTCAAGGCTGCTGGATTTGCTGGGTGCCAAGTATTTTATTATTCCCTTTCAGCACCCGATATTTCATCCTCAATTCAGACTGGCATTTTCTGATA
>JASEHA010000131.1 GCA_030018795.1 bacterium | reverse complement strand
GTTTCCCCGCCCTGATAAAGTGTCAATGGTGGCAAAAAACTTGAACATCGAGTATTTGTATAAAAATCTACGATGCAAGTGGTCAAAAAGGCCAGACAATGTCAGCAATTTGGTGGGCAATGCTCACTCTATGAGAAGGGTTTGAAATTAAGTGGGGCTCAAAACTACTGGAACACAATAACCAAATTGAGGTATTTCAGATGAAGATTGGGTTGATCATTAACATCAAGAGACCAGATGCCTTCAAGGTAGCCAGAGGGGTTATAGACTGGCTGACAAAAGAGGGGGATTATTGTCTGGTTATGGAGACTGAAGCCGCTATTGCTATGGGGTATGAGGGGTTGGGTGCTGATCCAATAGAGATGCAGAGTGTTGATCTGATCCTTGCCATGGGTGGTGATGGCACATTGCTTCATACAGTGAGGGTGATTGATGGCAAAAGCATACCTATACTGGGGATAAACCTTGGTAGCCTTGGCTTTCTCACAGAGATTACGGAAAATGAGATATACTCCATCTTGAAGAATATCTTACAGGGACACTATCAGCTTGAAAAGCGAATGATGTTAAGTATAAAGGTGGTCAGACAGGGTTCTGCCCCTGTCAGGTTCAAGGCACTGAACGAGGCGGTTATTACTGAGAGCGAGATAGCTCGTATGATCAACCTCAAGGTTTCGATTGATGCTGAATACTTGACCACATATCGTGCGGATGGGCTTATTATTTCAACACCAACAGGTTCAACAGCTTATTCCCTGTCTGCCGGGGGGCCTATTGTTGTGCCGCAATTAAGGCTCTTGATGCTTACCCCTGTCTGTCCCCATACCCTGACCGCCAGACCCATGATTATCCCTGAAAGCTCCAGAATAACCATTGATGTCATAGCCGCTCAATCCATACTAACCATTGATGGACAACAGGCATATTCATTGAGACTTAACGATAGGGTTGAGATAGAAAGGGCAGAAGAAGAAACATGTCTTATTAAACCACAGCAATGCGGATTTTATGAGGTGCTCAGAAATAAATTGAAATGGGGTGGAGGTATTGCCGGGTGAAGAGCCAATGTAAATCAAGCTTCCAGCTTGACAGGTAGGAGATACCACTCTTCGCAAACTTGAATTATGCCAACAACGAGGTAAACAGTTACCCTGCCTATCCCAATCTCATCCCTATTCCCCATCTATGACCCTGAAGGAATTGATAGCCTGACATTGGCTTTTTAGCCTGTGGATGAACCTCAAGAAGAAGCAAACCTTTATCCTGAGTAGAAACAATTGGTCCCATTCTGGTAATGTCTACCACTGTTCCAGGTTCTTTGAACACACATACGTCAACAATTTCTGTGGTCAATATCTTCAATCTTTCACTGCCTACACTTGTATATGCCCCTGGAACAGCATTCAATGCCCTCACAAGGTTGAATATATTCCCTGCTGGCTGCTGCCAATCAATAAGAGTATCCTCATGCCTTATCTTTGGGGCATAACTTGCTCGGGTTTCATCCTGAGGAATACGCGGGACATTGCCATCTTTAATCAGACAAATAGCTTCCATGACAAGCACAGCACCTGACGAAGAAAGCTTATCTGATAAGCTGGCTCCTGTATCAAAGTTTTCTATGCTTGCCTCACTTTGCAGGATAATATCTCCGGAATCCAATTTAGAGGTAATATATGCCACAGTTATCCCTGTTTTCTCATCCCCATTAATCAGACTCCATTGTATTGGGGCAGCACCCCGGTATTTGGGCAGGAGAGACGGATGGAGGTTGATACAGCCAAGTGGCGGAATACTAAGAATCTCATCCGGCAGTATTTGCCCAAAGGCAACCACAACTATTAAATCTGGCTCTAATTTTTTTACTAAGGCTATTCCCTCAGTAGTATTGAGAGAAAATGGCTGGTATACTGGCAGTCTTAACCTTTGTGCCATGAGTTTTATTATTGGTGGTGTCTGATGGTATCCCCTTTTAGCCGGTTTATCAGACTGGGTGATTACAGAAACATTATGTTCCTGATTTCGAGTTATTGCCTGTAATGTTGGAGCAGCAAACGCTGGACTGCCCATGAATAGTATGTTCATTCTTTGCCTCTGCAAGGTTGCAATACTCAAGCTGCAATAGCCTTGAGTTATTTTACGCTTCCCACACATCCATACCCTTTTTCCTTAACACACTCAAAAATGACCCAACCACCTCTGGCGAAAACTGTTTCCCTGCCTCCTGCTGCAGCACCCTTGTTGCCTCTTTAACAGACATAGCTGGACGATATGGTCTCTCTGACACCATGGCATAAAAGGCATCTACAACCTCGATGATCAGTGCTTCCACGCTTATTTCCTCTTTAGTCAGCCCTTCAGGGTATCCCTTGCCATCTATCCTTTCATGATGCTGCTTGATTGAGCTTAAAACATCCCAGGGCAATTCAATCTTTCTTAGTATCTCTTCACTGATCAGCGGATGTCTCTTAATAGTCTCGAACTCTTCCTTGGTTAAAGCAGCTGGCTTTTGAAGTATCTTCTCAGGAATAGCCAATTTCCCGATATCATGCAAGAGGGTAGCCATCTTAATTGTTTCGACAATAACCGTTGGGAAATTCATCTCCCTGGCTATTAACTCTGCATACTCTGCCTTTTTCTCACCCTGCTCCTTATCATAAGAATCCATAGCACTTATTGCCTCACTCAATGCTATGGATGTTTTAGATAACCCATCACGAATGGTCTTAAATATCTTTGTATATTCAATAGCAACTGCTGCTTGAGAGGCAAGTCCAAAAAAGAGTTCCATGTCTTCAGGAGTATAGGTTCGTTGTGTTTTTGAATAGATAGTAATACACCCTATAACCCTGTCCCGGCTAATTAATGGGGCAGACATTAACGAGACAATACCCTCTTTAATCGCCGCAGATGTATCCTTAATCCTATCATCATGGCTGATGTTTTCTATGGCAATACATTCCCCTGTTTTTACTACATTGCCGGCGATGCTCTCTCCAACCTTGATCGCACCCCTTTTTAGATACTGATCAGACAACCCATAGCCAACCATATTTATCAAATTTTCACCTGTATTATCCAATAACCTGATAGAAGCCAGCTGCGTCTGCATTGCCTTTGAAACAGCTTCAATGATAAGGCTTAAGGCTACATCCATATCTACAGCAGAAAGGGTTACCTCTCCAATCTTTGTAAAGGCTTCAAGTTGTTTGGTCTTTTCCTCCATGGATGCATACAATCTTGCCTCTTCAAGGGCAATAGCCGCCTGATTGCAGAATGTCTTAAACAGGGACAGAGATTCTTCAGAGAATAGCTCACCACTCTTACGGGTAAGATTAAAAACACCTACAACCTCTCCCTTTACGATCAGTGGAACGCACATGGCTGTTTTCAGGTGACCTCTTCTCAACAATGGGGCAAGATATTCATCTGGCATACCATGATACAGGATAACAGGCTTCTTCTCCCTGGCCACATATCCAGATATGCCCTTGCCAACTGGCACCCTTGTCTCCCGGAGGATAGCATTGGGCAATCCATAAGATACTTTAATAATCAGCTCATTGTTTTCATTCATAAGCATGATTGATCCGCCATCTGCCTCCAGAACGCTAATGGTTGTATAAAGGATCATATCAAGAAGGGCATCAAAATCCAGATTTGAGGTAATTGCCCTGCCTATCTGAGAAAAGGTTGAAAGTTCAGCTATTTTATGTAATAGTTTGTGTTCATGCATACACAGGGAAGAGATGGTATTAGCAATTGCATAAAGCAGCTCTCCGGCTGCATACACCTTTTCCTCTGGAAATCTGGGAACAGAAGACGCTTTTTCCAGCAACTCATCATAGTTAAGCCCCAGATCCCTGGCTATTACTTTAAGTTTATTAGGATTAATTGGCAAGAATACCTGTGCCCCATGTATCTCAATAGAGCCAAGATGAATATGTTCCACAAGGATAGGGGCAGAGAAATGAGCCAGCCCGGCAAAGCAATAATATGCCTTTGATCTGGTATCCTTAAGGGCTTCAGTCTGTACCCTGACTGAAAACTGTTTGCATCTTTCAGCACCCTTTGGACAACTTTTTATCATGCGGCAAAACTCGTTTCCAGCGTCACAGCCAGTAACAGGAATGCCTTCATTATCCACAATAATCGTAGGAATACCAAAGGTTTGAGTAAAATTGTCCTGTATCTCGCAAAGGATGGATTGGTCTGCTAACTCGGTCAGATGTGGTATTGCTGCCAAAAACTTTCTCATCTGCCTTCTTTCCTCTAAAAGGGAAAGTGCTGTTGTCTCTTTAGGCAGAATAACCGTAAACGTGCTCCCCTCTCCTTGCTTGCTTGTAACCTTGATACTGCCACCATGAGCCTCTATGATCCCCTGAGAAATAGGCAGCCCAAGCCCTGAGCCATGCATTTCAGAGAATGGCAGACTTACCTCCCGGCTAAACTCCTCAAAGATTGTTTCAAGTTTCTGGGGAGACATCCCCTCACCATGATCAATAACATCAATCTGTATTCTATTCTTATCCTCTTTTGCCTGAATGAGTATCTTTGATTGAACAGAAGAAAATTTTATAGCATTTAAGACAAGGTTCTTTATAGCCTGATGTATCCTTGGTTTATCTATAGGGATATCTTGCATATCAGGGACAACCGTTTCCATAGAAACCTGTTTGGCCTCAGCAAGATGGGTTGTCTCTCTAACCACCTCATTAATCAATCCCTTTACATCTGTCTGCTCCATTAGCAGATGTGTCCTGCCAGAGGTAATCATCGAATGATCCAGTAACCTTGAAACTACATCCTCAAGCTGTTCAATGCCCCTTTCAGACTGTTCCAGTAATCTCTTGTTCGATAAAGCCACATTTTTATCTCCAATAATAAATGCGAGTGAATGCTTTATTGAATGAAGCGGCTTTCGGAGCTGAATGGAGATATTATATATAAACTCATGCTTCTTCTGAATAGACTGCCTCAATTCCTTATTAGAGGATTCTAACTCCTCATTCTGCTTTTGAAGCACATTAACCAGATAGGCATAGAAGATTACAATATAGATAGATAATGGTGCCCAGACAATAAAAAGCTCCATTGTCCCTGAAAGGTATGCCTTGGCACTGATAGCCAGAATAAACAAGATCAGGATAATCATGGTAATATCTGTAACCCTGGCTATTTTTTTTGCTGGAAATGGCTGTTGTTTTTTTGACATTTTTCTTAACCTCCGTAAAGTAGGATTCAAAGGACTGGCTGGGTTTTTCATTGATTATTATTGCTATTAGCTTGTAACAATGGTGGGGAGAGGAGGATTTGAACCTCCGAAGGCATAGCCGGCAGATTTACAGTCTGCTCCCTTTGACCGCTAGGGTATCTCCCCAATTCTGGAGCTGGCGATGGGATTTGAACCCGCAACCTGCTGATTACAAATCAGCTGCTCTGCCATTGAGCTACGCCAGCATGTTAACATTAATTCAGGAGTAAGTTGGTTAGCTTATCGGCAGACAAACCTGCCTGCCTGTATCTTGTCCGCACGCAGATACAAGTCTGCTGCCTCAAATCTTTATTATATTATACATCATTCCTGACTAAATGTCAACATGTTTTTTTGGTTTGGTATAATCGAAGAAATATAGCCATACCACAAAGGGTTAATAAACCAATCCACATACCTATTTTGAATGATAAAGGCTCATACTTGAATTTTACCATATGATCCCCTTTCTCAAGGTATACTGCCCTGAAGGTATGGTAAGCACGATATATCTTGCCTTTTTTATTATCTACATAAACCTGCCAGCCAGGATAGTAAGTGTCTGTTAAGATTAGAAAACCATTATCCTTCATAGAACAATGAACAGCTACCTCCTCATTCCCATAATCAATTATTTTAGTTGTCGAAGATGCGGCTGGTTTTGAATTAATCTTTACTTGCGGGTCTTCTTCAAGGATAACATATTGCCCTGGATTAAACCCCTTGCTGATTAGTTCCTTAAGCACCTTTTGTTTTTCCTTAATTACCTTAACATTATGAACAACAAAGGCTCGGGGAAGGACTTCTTTATTTTCTATAATCTTAACCCCATTATCTTCAAATATTGTCCTAAACCTGCTATCATTTATGTCCAGGGTAAATAAAATATACTTAACATTAAATAAATTAAGGATTTGTGAGTTTTTAATAATAAGAGGTACTACCTCATCTTCCTTAATTGACAGAGGAGTTCCTGCACGTAAAAGTTTTATAACCTCCTCCCAATGTCGGACACAAAATAAACCAAGATGCATCTCAATATTAGAGATATTAACCCAGGCATTAAACTCAGGGGTTAATAATTTAATCAAGGTGATATTTGGATCTTTATCCTTATATCGGATAGATACTATACCCGGATAAACTGACATAGCTCTATATATATCCTTATCCTGCAGTAGAAATTTTGCTGTCTGCGGCATAAATATTGAGGGTAATTTTGCCATTTTAACCGTGGGTGGCAAAGCCCTTAAGCCAAATAAAAACAAGTCAGTCACAATAAAGACCAGGATAAGAAACTTAAAACTTACTAATCCTAAATATTGAGGGTAATTTTGCCATTTTAACCGTGGGTGGCAAAGCCCTTAAGCC
>JASEHA010000130.1 GCA_030018795.1 bacterium | reverse complement strand
CTCTGACAGAGGATAAATTCATGTCAACGGTAGACATCTCTCTGCCAGCTGCCCTTCCATTGTCAAGGGTGACGTTGACTGATTTTTCTGATGAATCTGTGCCGCAAGCAGAGGAGACTTTTAAGAAAACGCTGATACCATTGAAAGAGGTACGAAAACACAAGGGCACAAAGGGCACAAAAGGCACAAAAGAACAGGAAACAAAGAGCAAGGGGCGTGAAACGGCTAAGACAAAGCCTTCACGAGTTCAATTGCCAGAGAGGCTCTCTCTGCCAGAGAGGCTCTCTCCGCCAGAGAGGCTCTCCTCAATTCCAGAACCTCAAGCCTTAACCCCTGTATCTTCAAAGAAAAAGGAGAAAAAGGGGGGAAAGGAGAAAGAGGAGAAAAAACACGAGAAACCTGTCTTAACCACGCTTCCAAGAACTGCTACTAAAGAGGAGAAGAGAGAGGTAATCAATGAACTAATCTCTGCCGGATTCGCTGTAGAGGACATCTCTAAGGCTGTTGGATTGAGCCAGACAGAGGTGCAGCTGATATTGGGCTTGAAAAAGAAACGAGGATAGTAGGAGATGTGGTGATGCGATGATTAGTTGATGTGATAATGTGGTGATTGGGTGATGTGATGATTATTAAT
This sequence comes from bacterium, assembly GCA_030018795.1. Lineage (GTDB taxonomy): Bacteria > UBA9089 > CG2-30-40-21 > CG2-30-40-21 > CG2-30-40-21 > CG2-30-40-21. The sequence continues at coordinate 5,991 of JASEHA010000130.1, read as the reverse complement.
TTAAACGGTTGTTGTCCCTAATTTCCCTCACAATAGTTTCAGAAAAAAGCCATAATCTACGATTCTTCAAAAATCCTGTTCATCCTGTAATCCTGTCTAAAATGAGAACGCTTGTGTCTGACGACCGATTTAAGCCAAGGTGGACAAACATGCGAATATTTATTGCAACTCTCGTGCTTATCATAGCTCAAGGTATAGGCAACTCTTATGATGAACCAAGTATCCCGAATATTGAATCAGTAGTTTTTAGCCCTGATGATAAATATGTAGCTGCTACAGGGTTGGATAAGGTTATTTACCTATGGGAAACAACTACGGGCAAGCTTATTAGAACATTTAAGGGACATCCTGCATGGATCAAATGCCTTGCCTTTAGCCCGGATGGCAAGTATCTTGCCTCAGCTGGTACTGACCGAACAATCCGTGTCTGGAATGTTGCCACAGGAAAGGTTATCCAGATCCTTTCCGGGCATAAATCATGGATTTATTCAATTGCCTTCAGCCCTAATGGTCAATATATTGCCTCAGCTGGCGGTGAAGAGGTTATTCGGGTATGGGACTATAAGAAGGGTAAGATGCTCCGGGTGCTTGAGGGGCATACCTCATGGGTTAGATCAATAGACTTCAGCCCTGATGGGAAATATCTCATATCTGGTGCGGCAGATAATCACATATATTTATGGGAGGTAGTTTCAGGTAATATCATCAAAAAGTTTGATGGACATGAGACCTGCATCTATTCAACCGTATTTAGCCGTGATGGTAAATACATTATCTCTGGAAGCAGGGATGGGACAATAGGTCTATGGGATGTAACCACAAGAAATCGCGACAAGGTATTTAAGGGGTATATCACAGACATCTATTGTGCTGCCTTTAGCAAAGACGGAGAATACATGATTACCGGCAGTTCAGATAAGCTCGTTCGATTATGGGATGTGCTTACTGGCAGGCATCGCGGATATTTGCAAGGACATACAAACGATATAATTGTTGTTGCTTTTAGTCCAGATGACAGGTTCATTGCCTCTGGCAGTGTGGATAAAACAATATGTATGTGGGATGCAGCCACTGGTAAACTGATAAAAACATTTAATGGACACAATGATACGGTCATGTCTCTTGCCTTTAGCCCTAATGGGAAATATCTTGTAAGCGGAGGGGCAGATAGAATAGTTCGTGTTTGGGATATAGAAAAAGCAAAACAAATTACTACCTTTACAGGACATGCCTCTCCTATTACAGCTGTTGCCTTTAGCCCTGATTCCAGATATGTTGCCTCAGGCAGCAAGGATAAGACCATCAAGCTGTGGAAGATACCAGACAATAAGCTTGTCCGTACATATACCGGGCATAGTGAGGATGTGTTAAGCCTTGCCTTTGACCCTGATGATGGAAGGTATCTCCTCTCTGGCAGTGCAGATAATACAGTACGATTGTGGGTAACACTTACTGGTGAAACCTATAGGACATTTACAGCACACACAGAGGATGTTATTTGCGTTGGATTCAGCCATGATACCAGATTTATCATCTCTGGCTCAAGGGATAAGGTAGTTCGATTATGGGAAATAAAAACAAGGAAACAGGTAAGAGAGCTGAAGCAATACGAATCATGGATATATTCTGCTTGCCCTACACCAGACATGAAATATATTATCTCCGGCAGCCGTGACGGAACTGTCCGTATCTGGGATACAGCTTCAGGCAAACAGGCAATGCTTTTGAAGGGGCACACAGATGATGTTACCTCTGTGGACGTTACATCTGACGGAAAATATATTGTCTCTGGAAGCTCAGATGATACAGTTCGGTTATGGGATACAGCTACAGGAAAACAGGTAAGGATGTTCGGCAGAAATGCGGTTAGCCGTTAGTCTGGCTTTCTATACTCATCACCGTCACAATTTGGGGAGGAACGGGGTCAGACTAAAAACTAAAAATTAAGTTTGACAATCTGATAAATTCATGCTATAATTATTCTCAGTATTTTCAGGAAGGGAGAGGAAGGGAGGATAATTTTGGCACGGAAACCAAGTGTAGAGTATCCTGGTGCATTGTATCATGTCATCGCGAGAGGCAACAGAAGAAGAGATATATTTCTTGAGGATGAGGATAGTGTAGTTTTTAGCCTGACCCCACATTTTCCCTTAAATACGGCTCGATATTCATATCAAGTAATCTGGCAATGGCTCCTGAAGCATCATTAGTATGTAATGTAGAGAAAACTAAGTGTCCTGTTAATGCCGTTCTAATTGATAATTCCGCAGTATCTAAATCCCTTATCTCACCTACCATCATTATGTCTGGGTACTGCACTTACCTCAGATTTTATTTTAATGGTAACAAAGCCATCATCGATTATATTCACTACTGGCATAAATTGTGATTTTTCTTATTCGCTTTCGTGTCTTTCTCGTCCTTTGTCTTTTCGTGGTTGTGTCTTAGAAATGGCAGGGACAAGGAGGGAGCCCCTCTGTGTCCCCTGTAGCTACAATGAATGTAGCTGCAACCTGCCAGAGGCAGAAGGTCTGCTGCCAGTGCTCTCTCCTTGTGGTTGCCTGTGAGAGTAGCCAACAAATTTAAATGTTATGACTCGATGTTCAAGTTTTTACTGGTGACCAAGCGAGAAGGCGAGAAAATAGGATTCGATGAAAACTGATTGCAACGTCTTTCATGTCTCTTATTGTGTACTACTTGATGCGTTCAATTCGTAATGTGGAGGATTGAGTGAAACTTCGTTTCACTCATCTATTTTTGACTGAAGGAATCGTAGGTTAAAAAACTTGAACATCGAGTGATAGCATACTTTCTAATACCTATCAATCCTTTTGTTCAGTTTTCAAGGTGTAACCCTGACTCCTGACCCTAAATTCTTAGCATACCAATCTCAACATCATCCATTGGCTGCACAAGCAATATCTCTTCCTTACCAAAACCATTGCTCATCACTATCCCGCTTTCTCCCTTATCGTCAGAGTATCTGGCCGTAATAGCAGCAACCACAAGCTGTTGCTCACGGTTAATCTCACCCTTGCAAACAGATAAAGGACCCTTCTGGTTTGAGACCATAAGCGTTGTATCCCCATTCTCCAACAGGTTCAAAAGCCTTTTATTTTCCTCATCGTTCCTTGCCACCACAACCTTTAGCCTATCAGACAGCCTGAAATGCCTTCCCAATTTCAAAAGCTGGACATCATTCCATGAAGGGTCAGGGGTGTGAGCAAGTAAATCCCTCATCTTTTTGGCAAACATTGAATCAGTTAGAAGACAGCCGCCTGCAGGGGTTGAGTATTCTTTGATATTGAGTTCCTTTGCCAATGCCATCTGAGGCTTTCTTGAACGGCCAGAGATGTCGAGCAGCTTCTCCCTGTCTATCCATCCCTCCTGTTCTGGGATTGTGGATTTAAGTAATCTGGCTGACAATGGTCTGAGCAGCAGCCCTTCAAGCCCGCTTTCTTTTTCTATAAGCCTCATTGCCCTCAGGTGCTGAGACATGGGTCTCTGTCCCAGTACCTCACCAGTAGCCACAAATGATGCCCTGGTCCCCAACATATACTCCCTTGCCTTCTTCAGCATCAGGGTATGACAGTCAATGCAGGGGTTTATCCCCTTTCCATAGCCATGTTTTGGATGTTTGATAATCCCCATGATCTCGTCAAATATATCAATTAGCCTCAACTTGATGCCAAGCTCATTGGCAGACAACTCTGCTTGACTGCAATTGCAAAAGGAGGTAGCAAAGCTTATTGCCTCGACCTCTATCCCCTGCTGCAACATCAGCCTTGCAGCTAAAATACTGTCAAGCCCACCAGATAATAATACAATGGCTTTGGTCTTCATCCTTCTCTTGCTCCCTTTTACCTACTGTCTGAGCACGCCTGCCTCTAAAATAAAGCAGGACGGAACACCTGTGCCGAAGCCATAGAGTTTCCTGGATGAAGCTGCTGTTAAAAACAGCCTTTCCTGTGCCCTGGTCATGCCAACATAACAAAGCCTGCGTTCCTCTTCGATACCATCATTGCTTAATGAATTCATGTGTGGGAATAACCCCTCTTCCAGGCCGGTCAAAAAGACATAGGGGAACTCCAGCCCCTTGGCATTATGAAGGGTCATTAGCGTAACGCAGGAAGAATCATTGTCCCAGACATCAATGTTTGCTGCCAGAGAGATACTTCCAAGAAAATCCTCCAGATGTATCCCCTGTTCCTTGTCTTCAAACTCTATGGCAACATTTATCAATTCCTTTATATTGTCAATCCTTTCATCAGACTCAGTTGTTTTTTCTTCCTTCAGGCTTTCCAGATACCCTGAATCTGCTATGAGCATGTTCAGCAGCTTAGAGACAGGGGTGGTATTCTTAATAGACATAAACTTCTCTATCAGTTTCACAAACCGTTCTACAGCCTTTATCTGTGTATCAGAAAGCGTATCAATCTCTTCTGCAATCTGCATTGTTTCAAACAGGTGAAGGTTATGATCCTTAGCATATTTTTCTATCTTTTCAATAAGGGCAGCTCCAATCTTTCTTGACGGCACATTGACAATCCTTTTTAAGGCAACAGAATCAGATGGGTTGATAATAATCTTCAGGTATGACAGGATATCCTTTATTTCCTTGCGACTGTAAAAGCTCATCCCTCCAACAATGGTGTACGGGATATTTGCCATACGAAAGGTATCTTCCAACACCCTTGACTGGGCATTAACCCGATAAAGGACTACAAAATCTGAAAGTTTTTTGTTCTCTTTGGATACAGAGTCAAATATGGTATTTACCACAAATTCTGCTTCCTGATGTTCATTACGAAGCAGTTTGAACTCTACCCTTGGGCCTGTCTTCTTATCTGTCCAGAGCTGTTTCCCTTTTCGCTGACGATTAAATTCAATGACTCGATTGGCTGTATCAAGGATAGGTTTGGTTGAACGATAATTCTGCTCAAGACGGATGGTCTTGACAGACCTATAATCCTTCTCAAAATTCAGGATATTGCTGATATCTGCACCACGGAAGCTATAGATTGACTGGTCATCATCACCAACCACGCATATATTCTGATGCTTTTCAACCAGCATCTTGATTAATAGATACTGGGAATGGTTTGTATCCTGATATTCATCTACCATGATATGATTGAACCTTGTTTGATAGTGGGTCAGTATCTGGGGTGAATTCTGAAACAGGTGGATGGTCTTCATGATAAGGTCATCAAAATCAAGCCCATTATTCTTTTCTAATTGTTCCTGATAGAGCTGATAGCACTTTACCAGCCTTTCTTCCCAGAAGTTGATAGGCTTGTAATTATCAGGAACAATCATCTTATTCTTGCATTGGCTGATAAACGAGCTGACAGAGTTTGGTTTTACATCATAGTTTGTTTCTTTTAGCACAGCCTTAACAACGCTAAGCCGGTCTGATTCATCATAGATAGTAAAGTTTTGCTTTGGATAGTGTGCCCTCAGAATTCTTAAACAGGCAGAGTGAAAGGTATTTATCCATAACCCATTGATGTCTATGACCTCATTGAACTGCTCTATCCTTTTTTTCATCTCTGCGGCTGCTTTATTGGTAAATGTAACGGCAAGTATCTGTTTGGGTGATACTCCCTGACTCAGTAGGTGGGCAATACGATAGATAATCACCCTTGTTTTGCCTGACCCAGCACCAGCCAGGACAAGAACAGGCCCATTGATATGTGTTACCGCATCCCTTTGCTGCGGATTTAACTCTTGCAAGATATTCATATATTTCCCCCTGTTTTCTTAAAAGCCAAATACATGCTAAACGACAGCTTGATTTACCATATTTCACAGCCAAGAAGTCTTTCGCTGCCAAAGAATTGCAGATTATGGCTCAGGAAAAACGCTAACCTTTTGGCTTGCAGGTGTGAGTGCCAATGTTTAAGACAAGCGATTTGACGGCTTCAGTCGCTACCGGATTTTTGGGGTTAATCCCTTCGCTCCTTCACTGCTTTTTCGGTTTTTTCGGTT
>JASEHA010000012.1 GCA_030018795.1 bacterium | reverse complement strand
CATCTTTTATGGCACGGATTGGTAGATAAGGCGATAGAATATTTGCGAAACATAGATAAGAACTTGATAAAGAAAGAAGAAAATATAGAAAAACTTATTGGTTACCTTGAACGAAACAAACCATACATACCGTGTTATGCAGTAAGGAAGGAGCTTGGACTTCGTAATTCGAGTAATATATGTGAGAAAATGAATGACCTCGTTGTGGCAGACAGACAGAAACATAATGGTATGAGTTGGTCTATTCATGGATCAGTAGCTCTTACCTCTGTAACTGTGATAGTAAGGAACAATGAGCATAAAAGATGGTTTGAGGAAGGTGATATAGAGTTTAAATTAGCAGCATAAACCTGTGTGGTAAATTTCAACCGCACAGGTCGAAAACTTGAACATCGAGTAAAAGAAATATAAAATTAAAAAGGCTTTTAAGCAAAGCATTTTTACGGAGGCACATTATGAATGCAGAGGATATTCGCTGGATACAGCGGTACAACCATTTTAATAAAGCACTAAGCCAATTAACAAAATTCATAGACAAAGGCGAGTTGAATGAGCTCGAAAAACAGGGCTTGATTCAGGCGTTTGAATATACTTACGAATTAGTTTGGAACACTATTAAAGATTATTTTGAAACACAGGGTGAAATCGACATCCACGGCAGTCGAGATGCCTTTCGCCTGGCCTTCAGACGAGGACTGATTGAGGATGGAAAAACATGGATGGATATGATTAAGAGCAGAACTTTAACAACTCATACATACAATGAAGACATTGCCGAAGAGATTTCCACCACTATCGCCAATAAATATTATCCTGAATTCGTTGCACTCCAAACCAAATTGCGAAATATTAAGGAGAAAACTACTGATGAGTCGTTTTGGGCTTGAAGAAAGTGACATACAGGCTGTTTGCACCATATTTGCCCGCTACCCAGAGGTAGAACAGTCGATTCTGTATGGCTCACGAGCCAAAGGCAACTATAAAAACGGCTCCGATATTGACCTGACCCTGCGTGGCGGCGCGGACTTGACGCTGAGGGTGCTCTACAAAATCATGGACGAACTCGACGACTTGCTTTTGCCATACCCCATTGACCTGTCTATCTTTAACAACATCAGCGACCGAGATGTAGTTGAACATATTCAACGTGTGGGTGTCACTTTTTATGAGAAAGGCAAGACCGTTCTTGAACCTGCATAATAGGAGAAGCCATGTCGGCACAACCACGATGTCTAAAGCACAACTTATTGGACGGCAGCGGGCGAGCTACTTTCCCTTTGTTCTGCCAATGAGCAATGACCGTTTCCGCCGCAAATTCGATGCCGACCTTGAATACGAATTACGACTACTGGAAGAATTGCATTATCACAGTATCAACGATTCACGCTACATTGCCGAAATCCGCAATAACATCACAGATTACGAAGGCACACGAGACTTCAACGAAACTTCCCCCAGTCATAAATACAAAACACCCTTTTAACTGTTTGAAAACTCAAAAGATATGAAGAATTGGCAGATTTTTTTACTAACTCTCGATGTTCAAGTTTTTAACCTACGATAATCAAAAATAGATGAGTGAAACGAAGTTTCACTCAATCCTCCACATTACGAATTGAATGCATCAAGTAGCACACAATAAGAGACATGAAAGACGTTACAATCAGACCAGTGCACCAGTCGGTCGCAATGTGCCTGGTGTCTGGTGCTCTGGTCTTGGTCACCAGTAAAAACTTGAACATCGAGTAACTACAATTGCTTAGGCAAGGTTATCTTGAGCGTCTGAAGGTAATCGCTCAGCAAGCGGTGGGAAGATTAACCACAAAGTTCACAAAGGAGACACAAAGCACACAAAGGATAAAAGAAGGGAAAGATTTATATTATTTCTCTTTGTGCCCTTTGTGGAATTCCTTTGTGTTCTTTGTGGTAAATCTTTGGTTAATCTTTCCCACCGTTCACTGATCGGTTACCAGTTCATTACATTTTTACTTGACATATGATATGGTGTTATAGTATAATACTGTGTTATAATAAGTTGTAATAGGCTGTTAAATTGTAATAATAATCTACAACCTTTAGCCTAAACAACGAGTAATTACCTGGAGGTAAATGATGCTTGAACAGAAACAGATTGATCAATTGTCAACTATTATTAATAAATACCAAAAGCAAAAGGGTGCCTTAATCCCGCTCCTTCAGGAGGCACAAAGGATATTTAACTATTTGCCAATGGATGCCCTTTCTATGATTGGCAAGGGATTAAAGATACCGTTAAGCAATATCTATGGGGTGGTTACCTTTTATTCTGCCTTTCACCTGACACCACATGGCAAATATAGCATTACTGCCTGCCGTGGGACAGGGTGTCAGGTAAAGGGTGGGAAAAAGATATTGCATACTATAAAAGAGACTATTGGCATAAATGAGGGCGAAACAACCGATGATCTGATGTTTTCCCTTGATACGGTTTCTTGCCTCGGTGCGTGTGCCCTGGCACCGGTAATGGTTATTAATAAGGATTATTTTGGAAAAATGACAGCAGAGAAGGTGAAGACGATTATTGGACAGTATCGAGCAGGATAACCATGATTGCTCTCTTGATGCAGGTTGAGTAATGAGGTGTTATTTATGGGACTTGCTGTAAGGAATAGGGGAGAAGGGGAAGAAAGGGGAAAAAGATTTACCTATAAAGATTATCTGACATGGCCGGATGATGAACGGTGGGAATTGATAGATGGGGTGGCATATGATATGAGCCCTGCACCATCGAGGAGGCATCAGGAGATCATAGTAGAACTCTCCAGACAGATTTCAACTTATTTGTTGGATAAACCCTGCCATGTGTATGTTGCCCCTTTTGATGTCCGATTGCCTGAATTTGATGAGAAAATTATTGATGAAGAGATAGTGACCGTGGTTCAGCCGGATATTGTAATAGTTTGTGATAAAAACAAGCTCGATGACAGGGGTTGTAATGGCAGCCCGGATATAATTATAGAGGTGTTATCCCCTTATACTGCAAAAAAGGACATGATCACCAAATATCATTTATATGAAAGACATAGGGTGAAGCAATACTGGATATTTGACCCGGCAACAGATGAAGCGGTTATCTTTAAGCTCAAAGAAAATAAGTATGGAGAGCCGCAGGAGTATAATAAAGGGGAAAAGATACAGATGGATATGTTTGAGGATCTGGAAATAGATTTGAGTACGATATTTAATAGACAGGGGTAGGAATGATGAAAAAATTAGAATCAATGCAATCGTTTAAGGATTATCAGGCAGTTATTCAGTCCTCTTCTCAGCAGAAGAAGAGGTGCATTGCTGTTTGTGGCGGCACAGGCTGCCGGGCATTTGGCGGTGTTGGGCTTATTCCGCTTTTTGAGGAGGAGTTGAAAAGAAAAGGGATTGAGAATGTTTGCGTTAAAGAGACCGGGTGTCATGGGTTTTGTGAAAAAGGGCCTATTGTGATTATCTATCCAGAGAGGATTTTTTATCAGCAGGTAGGCATGGAAGATGTGGATGAAATAATCTCTCAAACCATAAAGGCAGGCAGGGTTGTTGAAAGGCTTCTCTATACAGATCCGTTTACAAATAAAAAGATCAGCTATGATTATGATGTATTGTTTTATAACAGACAAAAGCCGATTGTATTGAAAAATAGGGGTGAGATTGATCCGTCACAGATTGATGATTACATTGGTCAGGGTGGTTATTCAGGACTGGTAAAGGTGCTTGGTTCTATGTCTTGTGAGCAGGTAATAGATGAGATAAAGATCTCCGGGCTGCGAGGCAAGGGCGGGGCAGGGTTTCCTACCGGAAAGAAATGGGAATTGTGTTGGATGGCAGCAGGTGATATAAAGTATGTTATCTGTAATGGTGATGAGGGCGACCCTGGTGCATTTATAAATCGAACAATTATGGAGGGTGACCCGCATCTGGTTATCGAGGGTCTGATTATGGCTGCCTATGCTGTTGGGGCAGAAAAGGGATATATCTATGTTAGAAGTGAGTATCCGCTTGCTATTAAACACCTTGAACTTGCTATTTCTCAGGCTGAAGGATTGGGATTATTGGGTGATAATATCCTTGGCAGTGGCTTTAGCCTGCAGATAGAGATAAAAGAGGGGCATGGTGCCTTTGTCTGCGGTGAAGAGACAGCACTTATTGCATCTATTGAGGGTAGACGCGGTATGCCAGTGCCAAAGCCACCGTTTCCAGCAGAGAAGGGTTTGTGGGGCAGGCCAACGCTAATTAATAATGTTGAAACTCTGGCAACCATACCAGCCATTATCCTTAATAATGGTGAATGGTATGGCAGTATTGGTACAGAAAAATCTAAGGGGACAAAGATATTTGCCCTGTCAGGAAGATTGAATAATACTGGACTGATAGAGCTTCCACTGGGGACACCATTAAGAGACCTGATCTTTAACATTGGTGGCGGAATGATAAAGGGAAAAAGATTTAAGACAGCTATGGTTGGCGGACCATCTGGTGGATTTATCCTGCCAGAGGAGATGGAAATTACCTTAGATTATGAGTCATTAGAAAAAACAGGGGCAATGATTGGCTCCGGGATAGTTGTTGTTATGGATGAGAATAGCTGTATTGTTGAGTCTGTCAGGTCTTTGCTTGAGTTCCTGAAGGATGAGTCGTGCGGTCAATGCACACCATGCCGCATCGGGCTTACACGGATGTTTGAGATATTAACACGGATTACTGAGGGGCATGGAGAGATGGCTGATTTGAACATGCTGCTGGAGCTTGGAGAGATGATCAGGGATACTGCCCTGTGTAATCTTGGCAAAACAGCCCCAAATCCGATTATTTCAGCCATAACCAAGTTTAGAAATGAGTTTGAGATACATATTGAAAAGAAAAAATGTCCGGCTCATGTCTGTGATAATCTTTATGTTGCCCCATGTGCTGATACTTGTCCGGTAAATATTGAGGTGCATGGATATGTAGCCCTGATTGCTGAGGAAAGGTTTATTGAAGCCTTTGAGCTGATCAAGGAGAAAAATCCCTTCCCATCTATTTGTGGTCGGGTATGCCACCATCCATGTGAATCAAGGTGTCGAAGGGCAGATATAGATTCGCCGCTGGCACTGAAGGGGTTGAAAAGGTTTGTGGCTGACCATGAGGCAGAGCTGGAAAAGGCTATGCAGAAGCCAAAGATAGAAAGGGTCAGGGATGAAAAGGTTGCTATGATCGGGGCTGGCCCTGCAAGCCTTGCCTGTGCCTATCATTTAGCCAGAAGAGGGTATCAGATAACTATCTTTGAGGCATTGAGCGTTGCCGGCGGTATGCTGGCAGTGGCAATTCCCAACTATCGACTGCCCAAAGATATTCTTCAGGTTGAGATTGATGATATTTGCAATCTTGGGGTAAAGATTCAAACAAATACTGAGATTGGTAAGGATATTAGCTTTGAGGATATACAGCGAGATTATAATGCTGTGTTTATTGGTGTTGGGGCAAGGCAAACATCTATGCTTAATATCCCAAATGAGGATGCAGACGGGGTTCTTCCGGCATTAGAGTATTTGATGATGTTAAATCTGGGGAATCCTGTAGATATAAAGGATAAAAAGGTTGTGGTTATTGGGGCTGGAAATGTTGCCATTGATGCAGCAAGGGTATCTCTCAGGCTTGGGGCAAGGAAGGTAAGCATTGTTTACCGCCGCACCAGGGATGAGATGCCGGCAAATCTGGAAGAGATCGAGGATGCAGAGCATGAGGGGATACATTTTGAGCTGCTTACCGCTCCAGTTGGAATCAGTGCAGATGAGCATCATAAGGTAAAAGGGCTTGAGTGTCATAGAATGAAGCTGAGCGATTTCTTTGATAAAAGCGGACGAAGAAAACCAGTGGAGATAGAGAACTCAGAATTTGTTATTGAGACAGATGTGGTTATCCCGGCTATTGGACAAAGGGTGGATACTGATTTTATTCGTGATAAAATCTCGATTAAAAGGGATGGCACTATTATTGTTGACCCTGAAACACAGGCAACTAATATACAGGGTATCTTTGCCGGCGGGGATGTAGCTACCGGGGCAGCTACGGTGATAGATGCTATAAATGCTGGTAATAAGGCGGCAATATCTATTGATAAATACCTGAATAATGGCAAGGAAAGTGAGGAGGTAATCACTGGCGGGAGAAGACCGTCACTTGTTGAGGATACTGGTCCAAGCCAGGCAGCCAGGCATATTATGCCAACACTTGATACGGAAAAAAGATTGGCCGGGCTTGAAGAGGTTGAGCTTGGCTTTACTCGGGATATGGCTGTCAAAGAGGCACAGCGATGCTTGAAATGTCATAAAAAGGGGTAGGGATTTTAGACAGGATTACAGGATAGACAGGATTTTTGAAAAATTGTGGGTGGGTGAAGATGATACCAGTAGAGGATATAAAAGCAATCTGTGAATGGGCACAAAGGTATGACCTTTGTTCTGTCTATCTTTTTGGCTCCAGCCTCAAAGAGCATGAGAATGGTAATGATATAGATATTGGTGTAGAGGGTATTCCCAGGGCAACCTTTTTTGAATTGATAGGCGAGCTTGACTGGATGTTGTCAAAACCAGTTGATGTAGTTGACCTTGATTCTAATAATCCGTTTGCTATGGTCGTTCGTAAGTATGGGAGACAAATTTATGGGAGAGCATGAGGAATACTATAAGGCTGAAAAACAGGCTATGGAACGAACGATGGAATTGCTCACTAAGGGGTTATCGCGTGAACCAAAAGAAGAGCTTGACTATGCCGGTATTGCTACCTATTTGCATAACCTTTACAGTGGGGTTGAAAATATCTTAAAGCATGTCTTAAAACATTCAAGAATTCGTATTGTTCAATCAGAAACATGGCATAGGGAGCTTCTTATGGCAGCTGTAAGTCATGGTATTATAAGTGAGTTGCTGACAGAACAACTGAGGGGTTATCTTAAATTTCGTCATTTTTTTATTCATGGATATGGGTTTATGCTGGATGCAGAACTTTTGATTCCATTAGCTGAAAAAGCAAATCATGTTTTTGCCAGTTTCTTAAAAGAAATTCAATCATATAAAAAAGTTAAAGGGGAGCAAGATGATTAATTTAACCATTGATGGGAAAATAGTTGCGATACAGGATAGCAGGGGTGACATCTCTATCCTTGAAGCAGCAAAGTCTATAGGCATCAAGATTCCGCATCTGTGCTACCAAAAGGGATTATCTCCAACCAGCAGCTGCAGGTTGTGTGTGGTTGAGGTTGAGGGGATAAATGGCCTGGTAGCCTCATGCTCATATCCAGTAGAAGATGGGATGAAGGTATTTACCAATACAGAAAGGGTGCTTGCCGCAAGAAGGCTTGTGCTTGAGTTGCTTCTTTCGGACCATCCAAAGGATTGCCTTGTATGCGAAAAGAATGGTGTCTGTAAGCTGCAGCGATATGCCTATGAAATGGGGATAGAAGACAGCCGTTTTCCTGGCAAAAAGCATCATTGTTCAGTAGATTCAAGCAACCCACTGATTGAAAGGGATTACAATAAATGTATTCTTTGCGGCAGGTGCGTGACCATCTGTGAAAAGGAGATGGGCCGGGGTGTGGTTGATTACCTTTATCGTGGTTTTGAAACAAGGATCGGGACATACTTTGACCAGCCGCTTCAGGAGATGAATTGTGCCTTTTGTGGTCAGTGTGTGAGTGTTTGCCCTGTTGGTGCCCTGACAGAGAAGCAGTCAAAGGGTAAGGGGCGGGCGTGGGAAATGAAAAAGGTAACAACTACCTGTCCATATTGTGGCTGTGGCTGTACCTTTGATATAAATGTCAGGGATAACAAGATAATTAAGATTACATCAAACAATATACATGGTATTAACAACGGCCGGCTGTGTATTAAGGGCAGGTTTGGGTATGATTTTATTCACAACAATAACAGGCTTAAACATCCTTTGATTAAAAAGAATGGTGAGCTTGTTGAATCCTCATGGGATGAGGCATTGGATCTGATTGTCAGACGGTTTGATGAGATAAAGGATAAATATGGGGCAGATGCAATGGCTGGAATCTCTTCAGCCAGGTGCAGCAATGAAGAGAACTTTTTATTCCAGAAGTTTATGCGGACAACTATAGGAACAAACAATGTTGACCATTGTGCCAGACTCTGTCATGCTTCAACCGTGGTTGGGCTGGCAGCAGCCTTTGGCTCAGGTGCCATGACCAATGCTATTGACGAGATAAAGGATACAAAATGTATCCTCTTGACTGGCTCAAATACAACAGAATGCCATCCAATTATCGGTATTGAGATAAGAAAGGCTGTTGCCAATGGGGCAAAGCTTATTGTAGTTGACCCCAGGGAGATAGAGCTGGCAGATATTGCCTATCTCCATCTTCAGCAATCACCTGGCACAGATGTGGCATGGATAAATGCCATGATGAATGTCATCCTGTCAGAGGGATTGCATGATCAGGGGTTTATTGATGCACGGTGTGAAGGGTTTGACGAGAACTTCAAGGCAATGATAGAACGATATACACCAGAGTATGTCGAAGAAATAAGCGGCATCCCTGCTGAAAAAATAAGGGATGCAGCAAGGATATATGCTGGGGCTGAAACCGCTTGTATTATCTATTCCATGGGCATTACCCAACATACAACCGGTGTGGATAATGTGCTCTCAATAGCCAATCTGGCCATGCTTACTGCTAATATCGGCAAAAGGTCAGCTGGTGTCTTGCCATTACGCGGGCAGAATAATGTTCAGGGTTCATGCGATATGGGTGCCCTGCCAAATGTGTATTCAGGGTATCAGCTGGTATCTGACGAGAGTATGCGGCTTAAATTTGAGGAGGCATGGGGTATTCACCTACCCATATCACCAGGTATTACCCTGACCGAGATGCTGCATGATAATATTAAGGCATTGTATATCATGGGTGAAAACCCGGTTATGTCTGACCCTGATGCAAATCATGTCAGACAGGCTCTTGAGAACAAGGAATTCCTTGTGGTTCAGGATATATTCCTGACCGAAACAGCTCAATTGGCTGATGTGGTTTTGCCTGCGGTTAGCTTTGCTGAAAAGAATGGTACATTTACCAATACCGAGCGACGGGTGCAATTGATACGTAAGGCGATTGAGCCTATTGGCGAGGCTATGGCTGATTGGAAGATAATCTGTGAGATTGCCTCAAGAATGGGCTATGCTATGAGATACGATTCAGAATCACAGATAATGGATGAGATCTCTATCCTGACCCCATCCTATGGAGGAATCAGGTATAATCGATTAGAAAAGAGCGGGCTGCAATGGCCATGCCCTGACATGAATCATCAAGGAACACCGTTTTTACACAAGGATAAATTCACCCATGGCAAGGGTAAATTTTCTGCTATTGAATACCTGCCTGCTGATGAACTGCCAGATAGCAATTATCCATACATCTTGACCACAGGCCGTATCTTAGAACACTACCATACTGGCTCTATGACCAGAAGGTGTGTTGGACTGGACTGGATATGCAGCCAGGGCTTTGTTGAGATGAACCCGGCAGATGCTGAAAATTTGAGGATAAAGGATGGGGATATGGTCAGGGTTTCAACCGCACGCGGTAAGATAGAGCTTTGTGCCAGGGTTATTGGGACCATAAGCAAGGGTGTTTTGTTTATCCCTTTCCATTTTGCCGAGGCATCAGCCAATGTCCTCACTAATCCAGCCCTTGACCCAAAGGCAAAGATACCAGAGTTTAAGGTGTGTGCGGCAAGGGTGGATACGGTGTAATTTTAGACAGGATTTACAGGATAAGCAGGATTTTTTAAAAGATGTGATGCTTCAGCCTCACATCGATGAGACGAAGCTAAAGATTCACACTGCCACAGGAGTTGAAATGGAATTAACACCCAATGAAAGACTGATAATTGCCCTTGATGTTGATAAAGAGTCTGCAGCACTTGGATTGGTTGATGAACTAAAAGGGTATTGCTCAATCTTTAAGGTAGGGTCCCAGCTGTTTACTCGATGCGGGCCAGGGGTAATAGAAAAGATTCATGATAAAGGATGCCGGGTGTTTCTGGACATGAAATACCATGATATTCCAAATACTGTATCTGAAGCAATCAAGGCAGCAGCAAACATGGGTGTCTTCATGTGTACCATTCATGCTGGTGGTGGGATGAAGATGATGCAGGCTGCTCTGGAGGCAAGGGGTAGCTCAATTACTCCACAGATTATAGGTGTGACTGTTCTAACCAGTATGGATCAATCCATGTTAGAAGAGGTTGGAGTAATGAAACCACTGGAGGTGCAGTCAAGCCTTCTGGTTAACCTTGCTCAAAAGGCAGGGATTGATGGGGTTGTTGCCTCTCCACATGAAGTCTCTAAAATCAGACAGACATGCGGTCAGGATTTTATTATCGTTACCCCTGGTATCAGACCATGGATTGCAGACGATGACCAAAAACGGGTGGCTACACCCAGAGAGGCTATCCGTTTTGGGGCAAACTTTATTGTGGTTGGCAGACCGATTATCCATGCCAGGTCTCCGGCAAAGGTTGCGGAACAGATTGTGGGAGAGATACAGGAGGCGATATAATGGCATACACATGGAATCGCATAGTAGTCAAGGTTGGCACATCACTGCTTACTACCCCTGATAATGATTTTTCACCTGCCTGTATCACAGGGATTGTCAAGGAATTATGCAGCCTTCGCCAGGGGGGTAAAGAGATTATCTTGGTTACATCAGGGGCTATTGGTGCGGGCATGTGCAGTCTTGGCTTAAAACATCGTCCCACAACCATCCCTCTTAAACAGGCATGTGCTGCTATTGGCCAGAGCTGCTTGATGAATACATATGAACAATTGTTTGGAGAGCATCAGCAGATCATTGCTCAGGTATTGTTAACCCATCATGAACTGGCAAATCGGAGAAGTTACTTAAATACCTATAACACCCTGTTGACCCTGCTGCAATATAACACTATCCCTATTATCAATGAAAATGATACTGTGGCTGTAGATGAGATAAAATTTGGGGATAATGATACCCTTTCCTCTCTTGTTGCCCAATTAATAGAGGCAGACCTATTGATTTTACTAACCGATATTGATGGATTATATTCAAAAACACCTGACGGGAAAAGGTTTGGCGAATTAATCCCTCTGGTGGAAAATATTACGCCAGAGATTGTAGACATGGCAAAAGGCACAAAGAATAAATTTACTACTGGTGGCATGAGTACCAAGATTACAGCTGCTCAAATAGCAACAGCAGCAGGGATTACGGTCATAATCCTGAATGGCAGGGTAAATGGCATCATAAGTGATGCCATTTCCGGTAAGGGCTGCGGCACAACATTTATAGCTAAAGCGGATAAAATCAGCAGTCGTAAGCGATGGATTATGTATGGCTTGAAGATATCTGGCGAGATAATCATTGATAATGGTGCTAGAGAGGCTGTCCTTAATCAGGGGAAAAGCCTTCTGCCCTCTGGTATCATAGAGGTTAAAGGGCATTTTGAAGAAGGGGATGCTGTGATTGTTAATGGTATCCATGGGAATAGCATTGCCAAGGGTCTAATAAATTATTCTAAAGGTGCGATTGCAAAAATAAAAGGCAAGCAAAGCTCGCAGATAGAGGAAATCCTGGGCTATAAATACAGTGATGAAATCATCCATCGGGATAATCTGGTGATATTTGAAGTGTAGCTCAAGCTTCCAGCTTGATTTGAGTTCACAAGCAGGATGCTTGTGTTGCTACAAGGAGAAAATCATGCCAAGCAGATGTATTGCCTTGTTATTACTAATGTCATTATCTCTCCCGGCCTTAGCTGGTATGCCAGAAAGGATACATCATTCTAATCTCAATGAAAGCCAGATAAGCATATCCTGGGTGACAGCAGCCAGTGAAATGGGTAAGATAAACTATGGGCTAACCACTGGGCTTGGGACAATTGTAACTGATAGTGTTACTGACGATGTCCATCATATTACCCTTACCAGTCTGACTCCTGAGACAACATACTATTATGATATTATTTCCGGCACCACAACAGATAATAACAATGGACAACATTATACTTTTAAGACAGTCAAATCACTGGCTAATCCGCCGGTTGGCAGCGACCTTGTCTATGGACGGGTATTTAAGGCTGATGGGATAACCCCTGCTAAGGGTGCAGTAGTTTATATAATACTTCAGGATAATGATAAGTCTGGCTCTATTGGTGAATCATCCATAGCCTCTGTTCGGATAGATGATAATGGCTACTGGTTTACCAGTCTGGTAAATTTTCGTACCGCAAATAATACAGCGGTATTTACCTATTCATTATCTGGTGATAATCTCTTCCTTCAGGTTGAGGGTGGTAATGATGGCTCAGTAAACAAGACCATTGATATAGTTATTGGCTCACCGGCTCAACCCATAACACTTGCCTCTGACCGTATCTCTCCATATATGAGAGAATTAAGCCCTGCAAAAAATGCTATTAATATCAAGCCTGATACAAGGGTAACCCTTCATGTTTGCGATGACGGCTCTGGTGTAGATAAGACAAGTATTGTCATGAAAATAAACGGACAAAAGGTAATCCCAAACAGCAGCGGCTCTATTTCAGACTATTTTTTAGAATATATCCCCTCCTCACCATTTACCTTAGGGCAAAAGGTTGTTGTAGATATTACTGCTCAAGACATAACAAAAAATACATTTCAAGGTTCATATTCATTTACCATTATCAATGATACTCAATCACCATACACACTCTACCACTATCCAGCCAAAAATGCAGTCAATGTTTCTGTAGGCAGTATGGTTATTCTTCATGTGCTTGATGATGTCTCAGGGGTGGATACCTCTTCAATAGTTATGAAGGTTAAGGGTGTAATTGTAACCCCTGTTATTACAGGCAGCAACAAGGATTATACCGTAGTCTGCAGTCCTGCTGGCGGGTTCAAATATGGTGAACAGGCAAGTGTAAGCATCACTGCCAGAGACTTGAGTCAGCCGCCAAATACCTTTAGTGAAGAGTATGTCTTGAACATCCTTCCAGATAAGATGCCGCCGTTTGTTACTGATCGCTATCCCAAAAAGGACAGCATTGATGTCCGGCCAGACACAAACATTATTATCTATCTCAAGGATGACCTATCTGGCATAGACAAGAGCAGCATTGTTCTATTGATAAACAATAAAATAGTCTTACCAGAGATTATCGGGGTATCATCGTACTTTATTCTTCTTTATACACCTCCAGAAAGGTTTGGCTACAGCCAGAAGGTAAATATAGAGATACAAGCAAAGGATCTGGCTGTCCCGCCAAATGCTATGGCTCAAGAGATATATTCGTTTACTACAATTAAAGATCCAGATGTTACTGCTCCTTATGCAGATGGATATTCGCCAGCAAAGAATGCAGATAATATTCCAGTAGATACATCCATTGTTTTTCATATCAAGGATGCACAGTCAGGAGTAGATAAGTCTTCTATTAAATTGCAGATTAATGCAGCAACTGTAACCCCAGTCATTAGCGGCACAGTAACGGATTTTACAGTTACCTATAAACCTCAAGTGAAGTTTGGATACAATCAGAAGATTAGTGTTGCCATCAATGCCAAAGATTTATCAGGAAATATCATGGCAGAGGATGCCTATACCTTTACCACAGGAAATCCGCTGGATGCTGCCCCGCCATACACAAGCGGGCATCAACCCTCTAAGGGGGCAATAGATGTGGCTACTAATACGACTATACTCGTTCATATCAAGGATGATGGTGTGGGGGTAAACAATACTTCAATTGAGATGTTGATTAATGGCAGCAAGGTAACCCATGGTGTCAGCGGCACAAAGACTGATTATGCGATTGTCTTTAAGCCATCAGCCAATTTCAACTATAGCCAGCAGGTTCAGGTTATTGTCAGGGCCAAGGATTTGTCAGGCAATGCTATGATAGCAGATACATACACCTTTACCATTGTAAATCCTCCGCCTGATACTGCCCCGCCATACACAAGCGGGCATCAACCCTCTAAGGGGGCAATAGATGTGGCTACTAATACGACTATACTCGTTCATATCAAGGATGATGGTGTGGGGGTAAACAATACTTCAATTGAGATGTTGATTAATGGCAGCAAGGTAACCCCTGTTATTAGTGGAACAAAGACCGATTATACAGCTGCCTTCAAGCCAATAGTTAATTTTGGCTATGAGCAGCAGGTTCAGGTTATTGTCAATGCTAAGGATATATCAGGCAATGCCATGTTGCCGGAAAGCTATAGTTTTAAGACAGCATCCATGCCCATTACCACAAGTCCATCCCTATCATGGACAGGTGAGGCAGGGTATGAAAATGACGGTATAGCCCCTGATACCTGTAATCTTAAAGGAACGGTTAAGTATTGTATCAAGTATACAGATCCGGATAACATCCCGCCTCGAAGCGAGTATCCAAAGTTGAACATCTACCTTAATGGCAAGCTGCTAAAGAATACTATTATGTCAGTTGCAAACATCAAGGATACAATCTACCGTGATGGCAAGATATACTGGTATTCCTATATCATACCCAGTCTTGGAAGCTATAGCTATAAGTTTGAAGCTATGAATCAAAAAGGAACGGTTGCTGTTGGTGCTCCAATCATATCCAGTAATGGTCCTGTTGTTGAACCAGGCAATAGAGCACCTCAACTTAAATATTTCTATCCTGACGGCGGGGTAAGCCCAAACACAGGCAACCCGGGCTCAAGGTTTGAGTATCGGGTTATTTACTCTGATGCAGACAATCATCTGCCTAGTTATAATTACCCTATCCTGCATCTTACCCTGAATGGAAAGGCACTGAATTCAATCCCAATGGAGGCAGTTGAGACAGCAGATACCAATGTTATTGACGGCAAGGTCTATCGGACTACTATTTCCTTAGCTTCTCTGGGAAACTATACCTATCGATTTGATGCCCTGGATGCTAAAGGGATGAAGGCAGAAGGGGAGGCAGCCATTCTTAAAAATGGACCAAATATTCAACGGCTGAATACATCACCGACCCTTGAATTGGGCTTTGATAGTAACAAAGGGGTTAACCCAGACAAGGGTAAGGGAAATACTGTCTTTGAATGGAGGGTCAAATATACTGATGCAGAGAATGACCAGCCATTATCCGGCTTTCCAAAGATTTATATCTACAAGGCTGGCAAGCAATACCTCCTTCTGACCATGACCCCTGTTGATGCAAAAGATACTAATTATATGGATGGAAAGCTTTATTCAATCAAGAGGGCATTGGTTGCGGCAGCGAATTATTCATATAAATTCGTTGCTATGGACATGCTTAGTGCACTAACCGAGCAGGGTCCAATACAGGGGCCATTAGTATCTGCCTCATCCCCTGGTGATACCGCATTTGATGATGTATCGAGCAATATTGGCTATCCATACCCTAACCCTGTGTTCGATTCTAATCCAGTATCGTTTTTTAATATCGAGCAGGGGAGCAATTTTAAGATATATAACCTTGCCGGTGAATTAGTCTTTGAAGGGGTCTACGATGAAAACGGCTGGACACCCCCATCAAACTTAAGCTCTGGAATATATCTTTACTTGATAGAGCATGAAGGCAGTGTCATTCGAGGCAAGCTGGGGATAATAAGATAAGCGTAATCGCTCAATTAATAGTGGGAAGATTAACCACAGAGGTTGCATTAGGGCACTAGTATCTCATGACAATTAAAATTATGGGTTATGAGTAGGGTGGGCATTGCCCACCAATCTATTTCTGTCATCTACACCTTTTTGGTGGGCATTGCCCACCCTACCCTGAAGATTAAGTGTCACGAGGCACTAGTGCTCTAATGTGACCTTTGTGGTTAATCTTTCCACCGCTTTGGAACCATGCCGATAATTGCCATTATCAAACAAAAACAAGCAAATACATCCCCAAATTGAGAATAAAATGTAGGACGGTTATTTAAGAAGATACGGCTATTGATTATCCCTTCCCTGCCTATATCCAGCAGGTGTTCAATCCTGCCTGACGGATTGATAACAGCTGAAATCCCTGTGTTTCCTGCCCGGATAAAGTATCGTCTGTTTTCTACAGAGCGTAAAACATCCATGCTAAAGTGTTGATAATAAGCAGCCCTTGTTCTTGTCCAGGCATCATTGGTAATATTAACCACGAATTCTGCACCATTTTTAACAAACCTTCTGGTCAGGTCTCCAAATATCCCTTCATAACAAATAAGTGTGCAAAATCTGGCTGGTTGATTAAATACTGTATACCTTTTTCCATGGGTATACATGCCAGCCTGTGGGAATATCTTCCTTAAAACCGGAAATAATTCCTCGTTTGGGATCATCTCGCCAAATGGTACGAGATGAATCTTATCGTATCTATCCATTATCTTGCCTTTATTTGAGATAAGAAAGGCACTGTTATAATAATCCGTGTCTGTCACATGCGGGGCACCTATCAAAAGATAGCTGTTGACTCCATTGATAATCGATGCTATCTTGCTTCTTGTCCAGAGAGAGGTATCTGGTGAGGAAAGGATGGCTGTTTCGGTCCAGATAATCAGGTCAGGGTTTGATTTTGCCGCTTTTTTAGTAAGCCTATTGAGCATCAACGATATTTTTTCACAGCTTGTTTCCCATTCCCAGCTTTGGTCAATGCCAATGTTGGTCTGAATCACTGATATGGTTAATGGCTTGCCTGTAGGATTTTCTTGAAGCTTTATACTGCCCCATATCAAGCAAAGGTTAAGTACTATTGCACTCATGCCTACCCCGTACCAGCCATATTTTATCCTGCTGATTACCCCTGCAATGGCAGTATTAACCAATACTATCAGGAATGAAACACCAAAAACACCTGTAAATTCAGCTATCTGGATAAGGATGAGATTTTGATACTGGGAATAACCAAGTATTCCCCATGGAAATCCATCCATAGGAAAATGACTTCTAATAAGCTCTAACCCTGTCCAGATAATGGCTGGAGCAAGTAGATGATAAATGGAAAGTAGGGGCGACATCCTTGTCTTTAACATGCTGACACACACAGCAAATACCCCGATAAATAAGGCAGAAACAATAGTGATAAATAGCCAGCCTATAACCAATAACCATTGAGGCACCTGATAGAGCCTGATACCTGATACCCAGAATAAGAGTGTGCCAAAAAAAACAACCCCGCAAATCAGTCCAAGTGTAAACGATTTTGATATACTCTGCCCCTTGATGGCTGATAAAAGCGGAACAAGGGCAATAAAAGCGACTGCTTCCATATTGGCTACCGGGAAGGTAATGGTGAGCAGTATCCCTGAAATGATAGCTAATAATGGATGTAAAATATTTTGAATCATACTTGCAAATATAACAGATTGGTTAGAGATTGTCAAGCGTTTTTAACATAAAAAAATACCAATTTCAGAAAATAGGTTTCAGCGAAAAGAAAGGAGAATTAGCAGAATATGGTTTAATCCTGAAATCGGCAAGTAAATAGGGTAGATGTAGCCTAAGATTCTATCTTGGTTGTAATTAGCGATATTTCATGCTGATAAAAATACCAACATAGAATGTTGGGCTACAATCTTAACCTATTGTTTGCCTTAGGCATTTTAGATTGTAGGCACTTGCCGATTTCAGGTTAATTCCTTCTTCGACAGTTAAATCTAATTCTTTCCATTTATTCTGTAATGATCTAACTATTCTTTTATGCCAACATTACTGCAAGAACATGTCCTCGTGTATTTTTTTCTGTTTGCACAAATACAGGCCGTACCTCCAGGTGTCCTGTCTTGCATGTCCGAAATGCTGACTCTACCATGCTTAAATCTTTGTATCGTTCATGTATTATTTCTTTATTGGCTGACTTACCTGATAAGCTTGTCTTAAGAACGTAACATCCATCTAAAAACGCTTCTTCTTTCAAGACTTCCTCATCTACTATTATACTTAATTTCCTCTCATTTGCATCTATATGTACCCACTTATCTATCGAAAGCAATCCTATCTTTTTGTTTATTCTTGTCTTTTAGCCTTTGATGCCTTTGCCCGAGAATGTTCTTCCAGATATTTATTTGTTTTTTCCACAACTTGTTCTATTTTCTTTTGCTTACTTGATCGATTTATCTTTATCTCTTCTGCTCGCCCTGGATTTCGTCTTAAT
>JASEHA010000129.1:3563-6627 GCA_030018795.1 bacterium | reverse complement strand
GTAAAATCATAGGTTGTAACAAAATAGTACTTGTTGTCTGAGGGG
This sequence comes from bacterium, assembly GCA_030018795.1. Taxonomy (GTDB): domain Bacteria; phylum UBA9089; class CG2-30-40-21; order CG2-30-40-21; family CG2-30-40-21; genus CG2-30-40-21. The sequence continues at coordinate 6,582 of JASEHA010000129.1, read as the reverse complement.
AACTTCCGTTAAAACAAGAAAAAACATCTAAAATAGGAACCAAAGCAAAACGACTTAAATCTGGATGGGATAATGAGTATCTCCTAAAGGTATTATTAGGATAAAAATTCTTTTCTTTTGCAGACCATGAGTGGAAATTTAAGAATAAAAAGGGCTATCTATCTCTCAATACAGGATAAATGTATCTAATTTACAGCCATATAGACTAATGAAAAGACTTTTTAACCGTAAAAGCTGATTAAATCAGAAAAGTGAACACATTTTTAAGGCTGGGGGCTCTAAATACTTTATAATTGCTGGTAAAATCATAACCTATAGCTGATTGTGGAATTTAGATGCGTTTGCCCTGACATTTTTTGAAATTTTACTTGACTTTTAGGATAAATTTTGTTAATATGGATATGTTATGATGGGAGGGTTAAAATGTGTTTCAAAAGAATACAATGGTTAAGTATTGCTTGTATCTTGCATCTTTTGTTTATCTTACCTGCATACCCTGCCAATCCTCAAGCAGAAAAAGGGTTTACTGAGGCAGAGGCACTTTATCAAACAGGGATTTATGCCTTAGCTATCCCAAAGCTTCAGGATTTTATCCGGAAACATCCAGAAAGTCTATTATGTTCCAAGGCTAAATTGATATTGGGCGAGTGTTTTTATCAGCAAAAGGAATATGATGCAGCCCTGTTAGAATACAATTTCCTTGTCCAAACTCAGATTTCTATAGATATTGTCCCCAGAGCATTATATCGCATGGCTGAGATATACCTTTCTCAGAGAAGGGATGAGGATGCGATAGCTGCTTATCGTCAGATTATAAAGAATTATCCAAAGCTTCCTTTATCTGAGGATGTACTTTGTAAGATTGGGGAATATTACTTTAAACAGGGAAAATATAATGAGTGTGAGGATGCCTTTAAGCAGATGTTGAGGATGTTTCCCAATAGCTCTAATATCTCCACAGCTTATTACTACCAGGGGATAAGTGCCTATCATAAAAAAGAATATGAAAAAGCAGCCATTTCTTTCAGGGATGTTGCTGATCCGGCATTAAAACCCATTGCTGTTTATTATGAGGGTGATTCATGGTACAGGCAAAAGGAATATGATAAGGCAATAGCTGTTAGTTCAAGCTTTATTACCAATTATCCAACACATGAACGGAAACCAAATGCCCTTTTTATTGTGGGGTCATCATTTTATAATCTGCAAAACTATAAAGAGGCAAAGAATGCCTTTGCCATGCTGGAAAAGGATTACCCTGCCTATTCTAATATCGATTATGTCAGATACTGGCTGGCAGAATCATGCTATAAATTGGAGGAATATGAAAATTCTCAAAAAGTGTATAAGACATTGTCACAAAGCTGTCAGACACCAAGCCTTATCCCTTATGTCTATTATGGGTTGGGTTTTTCTTGCGTAAAGACTGGGGCATTGGAAGAGGCAGCAGCAGCCTTTGAAAAGGTGGTAAGTAGTGGTGCTAAAGGGAAATTGGGTGTTGATGCCCTGCTGCAACTGGGAAGATCGTATAGAACACTCCAACGGCTTGAAAAGGCAATAGATGCTTTTAAGAAGCTGCTGGAAGAATACCCTGATGATGTGATAATTCCTCAGGTAAAATATGAACTGTTTGAATGCTATATAACTATGGATAATTTAACAGTGGCACAGGTAGTCTGTGACCAGATGTTAGAGGCTTATCCAAAGGATAATCTCACCTGCTTTACCCTGTATAAGCTGTCTAATGTGTTTTTTGCTAAAGAGCAGTATTCGTATGCAGCAAATTGTTATACCCGGGTATTGGAAAAATATCTTGAGAATGAGGTAGCAGAGGATGCCTGTTACCAGTTGGGATTGTGCCACTTTAAGCTGGGTAATTATGAATCTGCCAGAGGTTGTTTCAAAAAACTTCAGCAGCAGTATCCCAGCAGCACTATGTCTGAATTGGCCCAATATGCTATTGCATGGACATACTCTGAAGAGGGAAGGTTTAAGGAGGCTATTGCTGAATATGCAAAGCTCCCTCCAAGTGGAGAATTAAATGCTGAGGCTGCTTATCGTATTGGCAATTGTTGGTTTAACCTTAAGGGTTACCATAATGCGATTGAGTCATATAAAAAGGTGCTTGATTCTCATAAAGAAAGCAATCTCTATGATGCATCCCTGTATCAATTAGCCCAATGCTATTATAAACAGGAAAATTATCAGGAAGCACAAGGGTATTTTGAAAGGCTGTTAACAGAGTGTTCAAGCAGTAAGTATGCCCCAGAGGCTATCTACTGGATAGGATGGGGGTATTTTAATCAGGAAAAATATGATGATGCCATTACATGGTATCGAAGGCTTATTGAACGCTTTCCAAAGGATGAGTTTATGGATGATGCCTGCGGACGGATTGCTGCCTGTTATTATAATCAAAAAAAATACACTGAGGCTGTCTCCGAATATCAGAGGCTGCTTGCCAAAGAGGATATAAATAATGCTATCAAGATGGATGCCCTCTATCAGATACCAAATTGTTTGTATCAGCAGGGCAAATTAAATGAGGCTATAAAAGGTTATCGTAATTTCATCAAGAGTCATCCAAGAGAAAAAAAGCTTTGCGGCGAAATCCAGTATAAGATTGCCAGGATATATTATGAGAGGGATGATGTGGCTCATGCAATAGAGGAATATAATCGCCTGATAGATGAATACCCTGCTGCAGATAATATCCCAGATGCCCTTTATTGGCTAGGGAAATGCTTTGTCAATGAAAAGGATTATTCTTCGGCTGTGGTTACATTCCGTGCCCTGGTTACCCAGTTCCCTGAATCATCATGGGCGGCTGAAGCTCAGTTCAGGATAGGGGTATCACTTTACAATGATAAGCAATACCCTGAGGCGTATCAAGAGTTTCAAGGGCTTATTGACAGCTATCCAGATAGGAAAGACCTTGTCAATGATGCCATGGATTATATGAAGAAGTGTAAGAAGAAAAAGTAGTGCAAGCATCCTGTTTGCGTATTTGCTCAATCTT
>JASEHA010000129.1:0-3465 GCA_030018795.1 bacterium | reverse complement strand
TTTATAGATTGAGTTGCTCTGTGTATATGCATGACAACTGACTGCTTAATTAAAACTGTAGTGCAAGCATCCTGCTTGCGTATTTGCTCAATCTTTATAGATTGAGTTGCTCTGTGTATATGCATGACAACTGACTGCTTAATTAAAACTATGGGAGGAAAAATGAAAAGATATCAGGTAATATTTGCGATTATTTTTTTAGTTTCTTTAGCCGTTAATGTCCTGGCTCAAAACCAATCAGAAACGCAAGTTGGGACATCAACGCCAAACACAGAAAAGACGATGGGAGCATCAGAGGATGTCTTGCCGCCTTCACCTGCTCCGGCACCGCCGGATTCTCAAAATACTAAAAAATCATTGCCAAAGATAGAAAAACAGGACGTCGTTATTACTGGTAAAGACAGATCAAAGATTGGGCATGAAGAGCAGAGGGTTACTATTGAAAAACAGTCTGGAAGTGTAAATGTTCCTGTTGCTGGGGTGTTAAAAACAGAAACACCAGAGGTATTGTCTGTGCCCAGGGTTATAGAAAATCAGGTTGCAAAACCATCTGCCAGGTCTCTTGCTGTATCCCAAATACCACGTTATTCATTTTCTGTCAATTATGGAAGCAAGGAATTCCTGTCCTATGATTTTTCTCATTCTCGTGAATTACAAAATGGGAAGAAAGATAGCCAAAGATTTTCCTATTGCTTTGGTGTGCAGAGGGAAAAATCTGATGGATTTTATCAGGGCACTCTCTCCTCACCATTTGGACGCTTTAGTACAGATGGATTGAATGGGGAAGGTGTTATCTATTTTAAGGATTATTCTGTACGAACAGGTATGTCTTATTTCAGCCGTGTTACTACCCTTCCCTATAGCGGAACACAGACGAATAAATTGGAAAAGGGTGGATTTGCTGATTATGATATAAAGATACCGGGCGGTTCAGCCCTGACCATGGGCATTGACTGTAATAAATGTACCCTGTTTAAGGCTGATGCCAATAGTGTTTCTGGTTGCTTGAAGTTTACTACCCCATTTACAGCCAATACTCCGCCTATTGCCCTTGGCAGCATTATCTCTACCGAAAAGGTAACTCGTGAAGGAACTTCAAGTTATGATAGCAGCTATTATTCTCTGTATGCTGAATCCAGATATATCAAGGTCTCTAAGGTTAATCTTGATATTAAGGTGGCTGTTGACGGCTATAAGAATGGAGAAACTACATCACAGGTAGATTATTTTCTTGCAGCCTCCTACCCATGGAAACCTGATACAATCTTTCAAATGAATATGGAAAGAAGGCTGTCCCTGCCAGGTGCAAGCGAAAGTTATGTCCATGAGGATTATACCAGTATAAATTCTATGTTAAAACCACAATCCAGCACAAAGATACGCCTTAGCGGAAACTGGTATATATCTCAGGATGTTTCCTTGGGTGCCACTATCTTCAGTGAAAATATTTCTGATTACATCAGCTGGGGCACAGCTACAGATAGGCTTTATGAGCCAATAAATATCGGTGATGTTAAATTATCAGGGATAGAGTTGAGGCTGCAGCATAACCTGACAAAAAAACTGGTTCAATCCATCAGCCTTATCAATACAAGTCATAAGAATCAATCAGATAACAAGGTCGTTCCCTATATCCCTGATGCAAGGCTGATGATCGGTCTGAAATATGCAGATAGTAAGGAGTTATCTGTCTCATTGAATGGTGAATACATAGGCGAAAGATTTGCATTCCCAGATGATAAGAATAAGAAACTGAAAAGCTACTTTCTTGTAAATCTAACCGCAAATAAACGGGTTAATGATACCCTGTCATGTACCTTTGATTGGGAGAATCTGATTGATGAGGAATATGAGATACGAGATGGTTATTATGGCAATTTGACCATTGCTAAGGCAGGGTTGAAGTTGAAGTTTTAAGGGGGATATAGCCACAGAGGGCACAGAGAAATGAGTAGTTTTGAGATAATTTCTGTGGACTTTATGCTCTCTGTGGTAAATATGAGGAGGAATGTATGTTTCAAAGCTATAACTTGTTACAGATATTAATACAGGGTGGGATAGCCATGATCCCGCTATTAATCTGTTCATTACTGATTGTCGCGGTAATTATTGAGAGGTTTCTGGCTTATCGTCGTATAAAATTTGATGTAGAAGATACATTATACAAGATTCAGCATAGTGTGCTCAAGGGAAATATCCTGGAGGCAGTTAGTCTTTGTGAAGCAAAGACATCACCTATAGCCGTAATATTTAAGGCAGGCCTCTTAAAGCATGACCATGATCGGGACGAGATATTAGAGGCAATGGAGAGGGCCCGTATAGAAGAGAGCAGAAAGTTGAAACGATATGTCTGGCTGCTGGGAACTATTGGGAGTTGTGCCCCATTTATTGGGTTATTTGGTGCAATTATCGGCATAATGAGAGCCTTTCATAATATTGCCGCTACTGGTTCAGGCGGGATGGCTGTTGTTGCCGGCGGAATAGCTGAGGCATTGGTAGCTACAGCCTATGGATTGGTTGTAGCAATTGTTGCTGTTATTGGATATAATTGCTGTATGGTGAGCATCTCTAATACAACCGAAGATATGAAGATTTATACCCTCCGGCTGTTGGAGATATTGATGGAGCATCGGGGGAAATAGAGTGAAGAGTGAAAAGTGGATGAGGGAGGGTCAGGATGGGGGTGAGTTTGTGCCAAGCTTTCACACTAAAGTAAACCATCCCGAAAAGAGGTATTTATAGCTGATGAAAACCTTTGTTTCTGAAAATAGTGAACAAAACATAATTTGGGAGATAAATACTACCCCTTTTACAGATATGTTCTTAATTCTGTTGATTATATTCATGGTAACTACACCGTTTTTGATGCAGGAAGGGATAAAGGTTAATCTGCCTTCATCCGGGGTAAGTCAGGCTCAGCCTGAAGGGGTAATAGTTACCCTGACAAAGGATAATAAGATATTTATTGAGAATGAAGAGGTAACCCTGGAAAACCTTAGCCCTGCCCTGATAAAGAAGATTGGAGAGTCTATCGAAAAATTGGTTATCGTGCGGGGAGATAAGGATGTTTTTCTGGGTATTGCCGTAAATATTATGGATGTGGCAAAGCTCGCAGGGGCAACAAAGATAGCTATTGCTACAGTGGTGACAGAGGAAGAGGAGACGGCTGTTGTTGAATAATTAATTGTAGGGAATGGTCACGACCGTTTCTTGGCAACTATTAAAAAGCGGAGGGGGAAAAATGAACGAGGAGATTATGAATCAAATGGAGGCTATTGGTCAGGATGTTACCCGAAAGATAGAAGAATTAAGGCAAAGAGTGAACATGAAACTAAATGAGGCATGTGCAAGACAGATGCCTTATGAGTATGATCTGGAAGCAAAGAAGGCTGCGTAAACGTTCAGGTGTTAGTGGGAAATAAACCGTTATACTCGATGTTCAAGTTTTTACTGGTGACCAAGTAG
>JASEHA010000128.1 GCA_030018795.1 bacterium | reverse complement strand
AATCGTGCACAACCTAAAAAGTTATTCATCAGCGTTCTAACTCTTTTCTGTTTCTAACCCATTACCTTACCCACACGATTTGTTAAAGAACCTGTCCAATCCGTCTAATCCGTGTTCTATTCCCTTTACTCTCTGCCAACAAACACATACGAGACCCAGCCTATTGTTCCATTCTCAAGCTGAACGTGGTAATACCATCTCTTTGAGTCATCTATGACCCGCAACTTTGTGCCCTTATTGAGGGTGGCAACGGCTTGATAGGTAACCCCTGGTCCTGACCATAGGGTAATATTATCGCTCAACACTACGGCCATATATTTAGGCTCCAGAAGCTGTTTAACCTCTTTAGGTGCAGCTTTTGGTGTAACTGGTTCAGGCTTTTTAGCTTTTTCTCCCCCTTCTTCCCTTACCGCTGGTTTTTCTGCCGCAGTCACCGCAGGTTTTTCAGGTTTTTCAAGTTTTTCAAGTTTTTCTTCCACCTTCTTCTCTGGTATCCCCTCAACCTTTTCAACCGCAGGCAGTATCTCCTCCTCCTTCACATCTTTCATGGGCTTTGGTACAAACCTCATCTGAAGGGAGGCTATATGGGTAAAACCAAGATCGCCTTGAGGCACAAGGGCATAATCTAATGAATAGTTTGGTGATGGGGATAATCCAAATCCGCAGGAAAACCCTTTTAAGATGCTTTTCTTGTGCAGGTATAACCTATCATCGGCATCCTTTTCATCACGATACCCAAGCCTTAGGGCAAGCCATTCATTCCAATAAGACTCAATCCCAAAGGATACAAGGCTTGCCTCCTTTACCCAGGTAGCTGTTTCTATTGTTCCTGTTGATTTTTTACCATTAATTGTTCCCTTAACGCAGATGCCGAATCTATAACCAATCGGCAGTTTTGCCCTTTTTTCTGCAAGTTTCAAGCCTGTCCCAAGATTCTGAACGGTCATCCCTAATTTCAAGAACCCCATCTGATATAGAATCCCGGAATCTATGGCCATAGAAAATGATTTTTTATCTGCGATTTTCTCCTGAATAAACTTCAGATTGCTGCCAATGGATATCTCTTTGGATTGTGATGCTGCATAGGAGGCAATCAGCATCGTGTCCTGTGCACCAAAGGTATTTCCAGTTGCTTCGTATTCACCGTTGGCATTAATCATGGTTTCCAGTATTCTGTCTGCACCCATTCGACTTACAGAACAGGCATAGGATGTTTTCCCTTTGCCAGAGGCGACGCTGCCTCCAGGTGAATGGACATAGCTTATAAACCCTGTCTCTATCCCGGGCAGCCAATTATTTTGCATCATGGCTATCTCATATCCCTTTACCTGGGTAAGTCCGGCCGGGTTCCAATAAACAGCAGCTGCATCATCTGCAAGGCTGCAATATGCCCCGCCCAATGCCAGTGCCCTTGGGCTGCTGCCTATCTTTAGAAAATTAGCACCAGTAATGCCACGATTGATTGTAGCATTATTGTCTATTCCTTGCGCAACTGCGGTCAGGGATGGAAATATTATACCTGTCAAAACTATTAGAATCCAGTATCGCATTGTTTCACCTTATTGGTTAAGTTTACCTACCTTATTACAGCAAACCGTCCGATCCTTTTCTCCCCATTACATGTGGCAATACACAGATAAATGCCTGAGTTTACCCTCATTCCGTCATCATTCTTCATGTCCCATTTTGCAAATCCATCCGAAGCTGGTAAGTCTTCCATGATCCTTATCAAATTGCCTGAGATGTCATATATCCTTATCGTTACATGGCTATTAAACCCGCCAAAACTTACCCATGGACCATCAGGATATTTGCTATAATCCCACCCCTGAACCCTTACAGGATTGGGATAGATAAGCAGCTCCTTAGAATCAAAGCCGTTTCTTTCCTGAACAGTAATGGTAAAGATAGCCTCCTGTCCGTAAATTGCAGCCTTAATCGTGTAAGTTCCTGTCATTGTTCCAGTGGTAAATATTGTTGTTGCTGAGCCTGTCTGAGGGTCAATAGGGGTAGATGTGACAGAAAATGATGCTGTCCCTGATGAGGGCTCAATCAATGTCCATTCTACTTGACCATAATCAGGGCATGGATTACCAAACTCATCCCTGAAAAATACCTCAAGGGGAACTTCTTTGCATGGCAGGTAGGATTTTGCAGCAACAATTGAGGAATTCGAGGAAATGGTTGGGCTGCCATGAGTTATATAAACATTGAACAACTTGAGCAAGATAGCTCCAAGCTTAGCAGCTATTGTATATGTTCCGGCAATCGTGTCTGCCTTATAGGAATATGCAGTTGTACCATTTGAGATAGCGGTTGTTTTTGTTGCAGTAGTTATGGTTCCACAGGTTACAGTCCAATCAATACTTCCGTTCTGGATAATATTGCCATATTCATCATAAATGTTTATAGTAAATGTCATTGTCCCATTTACTACGGCTGTGCCTGTAGATGTGCCAGAAACCGTATCTGTAGCCAGATTCCCTGATAGGGCACTAATAGTAAAGGTAGCAGTATAACCATCAACCTGTGCCCTAACAATATAGTCTCCGGTTTTGGTGCCAATGGTTAAGATAACGCTTGCTGAGCCTGTTTGAAGGTCAGTAGGGGTAGATGTGGCAGAAAACGATGCTGTTGTAGACAATGGCTCAATTAAATTCCAGGTTATTGTGCCAGGGCATGGATTGCCAAACTCATCCCTCAAGGATACCTCAAGTGTTACATTCTCAGCCACAGTTCCAGAGCCAGTGCTAAGATTTTGGGATATGATTGGTGTGCCGGGTGTAGCCATAATAGTAAAGGTGGCAATCCTTCCCTCATGTGAGGCAATTATTTCATATATACCGGTGCAAGTGCCAAAGGTAAACATAAGGGTTGCTGTTCCGTTTATGGTTTGGGTGGTTGTCTCTTCCATGCCCTGTGGCTTCCAGATAACATTTGCTGATATAGGGTTGCCATACGAATCATATAACCCAATGGTCAATGGCAGTGTGGTATTTACTGCAGCAGTTGAAGGCACGTATCCGGTTAGCATTGTTCCGACTACATCCGGCTCAGCTGTAATGGTAAAGGTAGCGGTATAACCATCCACCTGTGCCCTGACAAGGTAGTCTCCGGTTTTTGTGCCAATGGTTAAGATAACACTTGCTGAGCCTGTTTGATCAGTAGGGGTAGATGTGGCAGAAAGTGATGATGCCTGAGGAAATGGTTCGATTAGACTCCATAATACCAGACTTGAGCCTGGATTGCCAAACTCATCCTTTAAGCACACCTCAAGGGCTCTATTACTTCCAACCGTCTGTGAGGCAGTTATGAAGTTCTGGGATAAGACACTCGTGCCTGCTATGGCTGTGATATTGAATGTAGCGGTTAATGTTTCAGAGATGGCTGTAACAATATACACACCAGTCTTTGTCCCAAGGGTGAATTCAATGGTTGCGGTTCCGTTTATGGTTTGGATGGCTATCGCTGCCATGTCCTGTAGCTGCCAATTGACGGTTGATGTGGCTGCAGGATTGCCCCATTGGTCAGTCAATCCCACACAGAATATCATCTGGCTGTTAACTGTAGCCATTGTTCCTGGGGTAATGGCTGTGGTCATTGCAGCCGGTTTGTCTGGCAGAGCGGCAATGGTAAAGGTAGCGGTTAATGTTCCATACCTTGCTGTTACAATATACATACCAGTCTTTGTCCCAAGGGTAAGGCTTGTTGTGGCTATACCCTGATTATCAGTATTGCTTGTTGATGGGTTAATGACTGCTCCTGATGAAGGCTGCAATTGAAAAATTTGCCATTGAATGGAGTTACCATGGAATGGATTGCCTGAGTTATCCTTAAGTACTGCCTCAAGGGTTATCTTGCTGCCAACGGTTGTTGTTGAGGGATAGCTGCCAGATGAAAGTGTCGGGGAGCCGGCAATAGTTGTTGCCGTAAAGGTCGCTAAAATAGCAGAATACCCTTCAGGGGATGCTGTAACACTATATGTGCCTGTACTGCTGCCAAGTGTCAGGGTAGTAGTTGCTATACCCTGCTCGTTTGTTGTTACAGTTGCGGAAGAGAGGATGGCGTTAGATGGGTTTGAGATTAATGTGTAAACTATATGTCTGCCTTCAATCAGGTTTTTGTATACATCCTGCAATTTGACGCTCAATGTCCATGTGTCACCATATGTGCCACTATAGATTGCTGCATCTGTGGGCTGCAGGCTATGCGGCTTTGCTGGCAAAACCGCAAATACTGCTGTAGCTGTCTTGCCATTTTGGGCAGTAAGATTCAATATCGCTTGTGGCTGTGCTTTTGTAAATGAGGTTGTACCTGTCCATGTGCCATCAGTTTGCCATGAAAATCCATTAGTTATGCTGCCAGTAATTACACACCCAGCTGGTGTCATCGTGCCCAGAGAACTGCTAAAGCTAAGGGTAGCTGTGGCTGGATTATAATAGCTATCCCTTATGGCAACACTTATTGTAGCCGATATGCCTGCTGTAAGTGTTGCTGGCATGATAACATCTACCGCAGCCAGAGCAGCCGGGATGGTGAGAATGATTACCCCGCTTGTGCCAATTACCGTATTATCTGATGCCAAAAATATGCTAACAAGTGTTGCTGTGCTGCCAGATAAAAGATTTGGCTGATAAATGCCTGCTATATGGCCATTGGCATTGGTTTGGGTGGTGATTGTGCCAGGTGAAGAACTGCTTATGCTGCCAACCGTAAATGTGCCAAAACTATCAGATTGGAATACCACGCAGGCAGATGTTCCCAGAGCTGATGAGTTGTTATACATATCCTGTAATTGAGCAGCAACGGTCATGCTTGCACCAGCCTGTATGGCGGTATTGGTTGCAGGTGAGATGATGTTGAAATGGTGCGGCAAGCCAGAGACAACCTGAAATGGGCTGCTGGTGCCTTTCTTATTTCCATTGATTGAGGCATAGATAGTGCCGGTTCCAAGCTTATTTCTCAACCCTGGAGGCCAGGGGAATTCTACAGGTATATTAATAATACATGTGCCAAGGGTTACAGAATTAGTGCCAACGGTTACCTTCAGCACTGGCGAAGATGTCCCACCATCAACGACAGTATTGTTGTTTGCATCCTTTGGAGTCAGGGTAATGGTTATACTCCCATCAACACGGATAGATGTTGTTCCAACCAAGATATCAAAATGATGAAACACGCCAGCAATAACCGTAATGCTTGCGGTTGCAGTTAGTGTGCCATCAACACCCATAATACTGACTACCACAGCACATGTTCCAGTAGCAGTTCCTGCGGTAAATGTAGTTTTGCTACCTGTCAGTGGAGTTATTGTCCCCCCAATCTCTCCCTCAAGTATCCAGATACAATCCTCAACAAGGGTAACATTCCCATAGCTATCTTTTCCTAAAACAGAAAAGCCTGTCGAACTTTGAACAGGCTTTTCAACTGTGATAGTATTTGTCTCTGTGACAGGTTCTGAAAAAAAAAGTGCTTGAGGCTTGCCAGGCTTGATAGTGATGGTCTTTGTGGCAGTAACATCATCACCCTGCAAGGTACTGTTTGGGTCTGGGGAAGCCGTAACCCGTAAGGTTATTGTCCCTGTGCTTGTTCCTGCCTTAATAGTAACTGTCTTGCTGCCTGCACTACCAATAATAATACTTCCTGTCTCTTCAACTATTTCCCAGCAATAGTCAACATCACTATCTGCAATCTCTTCATTTTTCTCATTCCGGGCATGAGCAGTAAAGGTTGCTGTCTCGTCTATTCCAACAGCTTCTGTGCCAGTGATGGCAACTGAGGTGAGGCTGCCAATGGATACGGTGAAGGAGGCAAGGTCTACAGGCAGACTAATATCAGAGCAATTAACTATTGTTTCGCTCCCAGCAGCATCAGCATGCATACTATCAAGAGCATAGAACCAATATTCGTGTTTACCAATGCTGAATGTTCCATTACATTTATATATTCCATCACCAACAGATGACATGTTTACGGATGTACCATTCATCATTAACGATATTCCAAAAGGAATATCTCCCTCAGGGTCTGTATATCTTATGCGAAAGGTAAATCGAGTGCCTGCAGTCCCAATATTTGGCTGGACACCATCATCTTTATAACCCGTTTCACCTGTCCATGTTAGAAGGGGAGGAATGTTTGCTGCATAAACGTTGACATCGTTAGAATATAACGATGTGCTTCCACATGTTAACATTATCGGAATAGTAATAGTACCATCTGGAGATAGATGGCTTTTCTGATACTGATAGATAGCTCCGGTTGCAGATGTACCAGATACCCAGGTCATTTGGTTACCAAATATTGTTGGATATCCTGTATCTGGTGGCGTTCCCTCTACATTCACATACTTGATTCTGTAGGTAAAGGTTGAGCCATAGCTGGCAATATCAGGTTCAACCCCATCATTCTCATAGCCTGCTTCACCGATCCAGTCAAGGAAGGCAGAGACGGACATGTTGGGGTAGATATTTGGACCATCTTTTATTAAGCTTCCACTCCTGTCCTCTGCAATTATAAAGCTATATGTATGCAGTGTACCAGTAGCAGAAAAGGTATGTGTAGCAGAATACACCTTGCCATTAATGGTTGTGCCTCCTTCAGGTTTCATAGTATAGGTAGCTTCTTCACCCAAGGAAGTAATAGATAGAATCGGATACCCTGAAGATAC
>JASEHA010000127.1 GCA_030018795.1 bacterium | reverse complement strand
GGTTTTTTCTCTTTATCAAGACAATACCCCTATCCCTTAGTTCAATAATTATATCTGCGGTTGGGAGAGGATTTTTGTATTCTTTCATGATAACTTAGATTTTACACTGAAAGTGGCTATAAGTCAAGAAAATTCTTATTGACAATTTCATAATAAGATGATAGTATATATTTTGTAAGTATATAAATGCAGAATGCAGAATGCAGAAGCCAGAAGCCAGAAGTCAGAAGTTAGAAGTTAGAAGTTAGAAGTTCTACCTGAGATTACTTTAAGGCTATTGTCCTCGCAATGACGTTTCTAACATTTTACAGCTATAGAAATGGTCATATATCATTGTATGTAATACAAGCATCCTGCTTGTGCTATTTGTGGTTTAGCTGGAAGATGCGAGTTGCATTCTGGCTTCTGCATTCTAACTTCTGCCTTAATCCCTGATACAGGAGAAAAACAATGCTTTTCAGAAAACCCAAATATGCCACCATCCCTTTGCCCAAGAAAAAGATAGAAACACCTGAAGGGTTGTGGATAAAGTGCGATGAATGTGGTGAGCTTATCTATAAAAAAGACTGGCATGCAAGCCAGATGGTCTGTCCGGAATGCAACTATCATGCCAGACTCGGGGCTAAAGAACGGTTACAACTTATTATGGATGAGGGGGTTGAAGAATTTAATCAGGGGATTAAATCCGTGGATTTCCTTGGGTTTATAGATAGCAAGTCTTACTCTCAACGGTTAGAGGATGCTCAAAAAAAGACAGGGTTTTTAGATGCCATTATTACGGTTAAGGGAAGCATTCAGGGGTACAGGGTTGTTGCCGGGATACTTTGTTTTGATTTTATGGGTGGAAGTATGGGCTCTGTGATGGGTGAAAAAATAGCTCTGGCTGTGAACGAGTGCATTAAAGAAAATGTGCCACTGGTCATATTTTGTGCCTCTGGCGGGGCAAGGATGCAAGAAGGGACAATGTCTCTGATGCAAATGGCAAAGACCTCAGCCTCTATTGCCAGACTGTCTGAGGCAGGGATACCATATATCTCGGTTTTAACACACCCTACAACCGGTGGGGTAACAGCCAGTTTTGCTACCCTGGCTGATATTATTATTGCTGAACCAAAGGTTTTGATTTGTTTTGCAGGACCAAGGGTAATTGAACAAACCATTGGTCAAAAACTGCCTGAAGGCTTCCAACGATCTGAGTTCTTGCTTAAGCATGGATTGCTTGATATGATTGTCCCGCGAAAGGAAATGAAGGATACATTGGGGAATATATTGAAAATGCTGTATTATTAATAATAGTGCACCAGAGCACCAGTAAAGAATTTGACTGATACTCTGATAACTGGTGTTCTGATAACTGGTGCTCCTTTGCTCTGGTATTTAATCTACCTTCACAACCCTGCCAGATAAAGAACCAGCCCACAACCCAACCCAATAGTAAAGTTTATCAGCTTTATCAATACAGCATCCCTTGGTGTATAAGATAATAGAGGCAGCATACCATGACCATCCTGGATAATGGCACTTGTCAGAAGCACAGAAAATGGGATAATCCCCTGGCTAAACATTACGACAAAGATAAGGTGCGGGCCTGACTCAGGAATTATGCCAACTAAGGCGGCAATAAGGATTATCCAGAGCATATGTGCCTGTGCAAATGACTCTATGTCCCAGTGTTTAAGCCCTGTATCCACTACAACCAGGGCAAGCAAACTCCAGACAAATACCCGCCATAAATGCTTTTTAATGATATGATTCCAGATATGTTCCTCAAGATAATGCTCTGAAACAGTCAGCACAATAAATAATGCAAGTATTGTAACCGCAATAATTGCCCCTCGTTCAACTGCACTCTCTTCTGCAGCCACTACCCCGCCAGCCAGACAAAAGAGCAATATCATAAATATAGCCAGCAAAAGAAACCTGACAAAGGTAATTTGCCTGATATGTTCCCAGACACCATTCCAATCAAGTATCCTGCATCCTTGTTCATCTAAATGCAATTCAGACAGGTTACACGCAAGACAGGGCTTAATCCTTAAGAGTGGTGCTAATCTGTCGATCATCCAGCCGCAGATAATGCCTAAGACAAAAAGAATCCCAAACAGGATTAAAGCCTGTCCTGGAAACATTGCCAGCATGACAAATGCCTCATCACCAGAGGCAGCAATCATGCTTCCAGCCATTGCCCCAAAGCTTAAAAGCCCATGGACATAAAAAGAGACATTCATAAAAGCACCAAGACACCCGGGTGTGGTGGCAATAGCTGAAGAGATGATGTACTGCCTCCAATAACCACCCTTTATCAACAGGCTTAACCTTCCTCGCGTTAAAACATTTATATAATCAACAAGCATCATCATGACTAAGACAAAGATGGTTATTATCAAGGCATGTTCTAAATTTTCCATGGCTCCTCCAAAAATATTCGAGCTATGCAATCAATATATCCACAGATTTGCACAGATTTCGGTGGTGGGTGAGATTAGCTTACAAGCTAATATTGGGCACAATATGTAGTGGCAACTATACGTCTTCCACTACCAGATGATGTATTGTAAGCTAATCTCACCCACCACCGAATTTTCCCAGATGACCGCAGATTGTCAGGATTAAAAGGATGATGGCGAGCAATTCAACATTGTTCTCCTATCCTACACCTTTAATTCTTCAGCGTCTCGATAATCTCCTTAAAACTTTCCAATCCTGCCTCGATGTTTTCAATAATCTCTGCTGCCAGTTCATCAGTATCAGGAAGATTATCGAGATCAGTTAAACTTTTATCTTTAAGCCAGAAAATATCAAGGCTTGTCTTATCGCGGGCAATAATTTCATCATAGGTAAATCTGCGCCAACGACCTTCAGGATTTTTGTCCGAATATGTTTCCTTGCGATTATTTCTATTAGAAGGGTTGTAGCAAGATATAAAATCTTTTAATTGCACATTACCCTGTTTATCAGTTACAGCCTCTAATGTTTGAAACATAATTAACCCTCCTCAATATTATTATATTATTTATAGTCTAATGTGGCAGTTGAGCAGTGTCCGAAGGGCATCTGTTCCAACTCCTGGTTCTCCCCGAGCGAAGCGAAGAGAGAACCAGGAGTTGAGCAGTTTTTTGATAATACCAGAATTTTTTGAATTTGTCAAGATAAATTTTTAAATATAGCTCTCCAAATTATGTGAGCGTTGCATAAGCTATAAGCCTATAAGAATAAGCACTTACAACAAAAATAGTCCCAAAATCACACAAAAACCCCAACTTGACAAATGTCATAAGTCGTTGAGATGCTTGACATGATGTGTGATGCGAATTTCTACGATTTACTAAAATTTGCCAAAATTAGCTGAAATTGGCAGACACACAGCTTATAAATATTGTAAATTGCAGCAGATTCTTCATAACTGTAAAAATCGCAAGAGGTTAGAGATGGCAGATTCTTGTGCCAAAAATTGTCGTAAGTCTTTGTAAATATTGAAGCAACTATGCAACGCTCACCCCCGTCCTCTCGAATATCACGAATGGACGAATAAGACAAATATCTCTAAATAGTTCGTGGCATTCGTTAATTCGTGCGATTCGTGTTCCTTTGTGGTAATTTCAACCGCACAGATCGAAAATTTTGGTAGACAAATATCGAAATATGGTGTATATTAAGGTATACAGACGCTGGTAGCTTCAGCCTAAAAGGATGTGCTTATACTTATGCTAAGACTATTAATAACCATAGCGATAATTATCTACCCCTATCTGTCTCAGGCAGATGATATAGATTGGTGGGTAGTAGTTCAAATAGGCGGATCGAATTCATCAGCCATATATCAGTCATTTGGGCTTATTGGTCAACCGGTTGGTGGGCTAATACAGGGTGGCAATTATACTGGCTTTGTCGGCTATGTGCCAGGATGGACACCCCAAACTGGCAAATCGAACCAACCATTCAATCTACAAGCAAAAGCCATTTCCAGCACACAGGTATCGCTTAGCTGGCAGGATACCTCTATCTCAGAGGCGGGGTTTGTGATAGAAAGAAGGATGGGTGATGGTGAATTTATGCCGATGGACGTGATTGGCAAAGATATAAATAACTATCAGGATTCTGACCACCTCATCTCCAATACAACCTATACCTATCGCTTGCAGTCTTACAATGAATATGGCACATCCTCATGGGTAACAGCTACGGTTACAACCATGCCGGCTGAAAGAAAGTTTACCCCATACAACAATCTGTTTTATCCTGACAAGCAGGAAGCTATGCAGATTAGATATATCTTAGACAAACCAGAGCATGTTACTATCAGGATATACACCCTTAGCGGTCGATTGATAAAGACATTGTTGGATGAAACAATGCTGGCAGGAGAACATTGGCTGCCGGATTGGCATGGGGAGGATGAAGAGAACAAAACCCTTGCCTCTGGGACATATATCATTTATTTTAGTGCTGGTGATTTTAAGGACTTGAAAAAGGCTGTGATTATAAGGTAATTAACGGTGTGGAGCATATCTTATGGAATGGAAGCAGACAATGTTTTATATCCGTAAAGCCGTTCAGTTGGCAAGCCTTATAACCTTTTTTGTGTTGATTTATTATACTGCATATCCACTATCATTGGGAAGATTTGTCACCATATTCCCTCAGTTTTCCCCTTTTCTTTTCTTAAATGCTATTTTCCTTATCCCTGGCATCATCCTGATTGGATTGACACTAATCCTTGGACGGGTATTCTGCGGCTGGATATGTCCATTGGGCTGCTTACTCGAATATTCTCATATTTTTTTCCCCTTTTTTCTAAAAAGGATACCTTGTGTTCAGCAAGGGATGAAATACTATCTGCTTATTGGGCTTGTGCTTTGCCCTCCATTTTTATGGCATATTGAACCACTCTGTCTTGTGCAGAGGATATTCTGCTTTATTTTATCCTGGCATAGCTACACCCCATACTTCATCCTTACCCTGACCATATTTGTGCTAATCATGTTTTTCCGTCGAAAATGGTGTCAATCACTCTGCCCCCTTGGCGGGTTATTGGCTTTACTTTCCAGATACAAGCGGATTAATCGTCTGGTGTCGCCTGCCTGTACTCAATGCAAAAAATGCAGTCAAGTATGCTGGATGAATCTTAAACAGAATGACTGCCTGCTCTGTTTTAGGTGTCAGCAAAGCTGTCCAAAAGGGGCTGTTGTCTTTTGTTTTGGCAGTCCTGCCATAGAAAAAATAGATGTAACTCGTAGAGGGATAATATTTGCCATGGGTGCTGGGCTAATATCTTCCTCAGTGATGCGAGTAATTCCATCTACTCAGGATAGTCATCTTATCCGTCCGATTCGTCCGCCAGGGGCATTGCCAGAGGATAGATTCAAGATTGCCTGCATCAGATGCGGGGCATGCACAAAGGTATGTATCAGCCATGGACTTGTCCCTGATTTCTTTGGCTCAGGGTTGATTGGTCTTGGCAGCCCAAGGTTGATGCCAAGGATTGGAGCATGTGAGGATTATTGCAACCTATGTGGACAGGTTTGTCCCTCTGGGGCAATTCAACGGCTTGACGAGGATGAAAAACGGAAGTGGAAAATTGGTACAGCAGTAATAGATACGAAACGATGTCTTGCCTATACACAAGATGGGAAGCTGTGCCTGATATGTGATGAGCAATGCCTGTATAATGCCATAAGTATAGATAGGCAGAAGAGACCTGTTGTTGATAAAAAGAAATGTATCGGATGTGGTGTCTGTGAAAATAAATGTCCTATTCAGGGTAATGCGGCTATTCGAGTTGTTGGCAGGGGGCAGCGTTAAACTGAGGCAGTAGCTGCAACCTCCTTGTGGTTGCCTATGTAAAAGGCAGGAACAAGCTCTGCATCTATACTTTCATTGCCTTATAAATTATGATTAGCCAAACTATCTTCCATGACATATAATTTTATCTTGCATAGAGGCTCTTGTTAACAAATAACCTCCTAATGCACCAAGTCCAAGCATGATTAAGGTGCGGACACCTTCATTCATTTCTCGTGTTGCAGATTCTTCTTCTAAGATTTCAGATAACTCTATCACCTCATCTGAGGTGATAGAGCGATTTGCTACTTTTTCTAACAACATATTTTTTTTCTCTTCTAAATTTAGATTTGATCCCATTTTTCTACCTCTTTTCTCTATTAGTTTTATCGTATTTAAGTGCAGAAGTTGTACTGCTTTTATCTTCATAGATTTTATGTAAGAGCATTTCATTATGTAAGAGCATTTCATAATGTCGTTGTTCTAATTTTCCATATAAATCTTTTACACTTTTGATATCTACTTCGAGGGTTGTTAACCTATTTTCATATTTTATCCAAACTAACAAGACACCAATTGTCCCACCTATTATTCCTACGAATCCACCAACCATTGCAATAATTATTGAGATATTTTGAATTGTCAATTTAATTTTCTCCTTTCATGTAATATGTCAGTGAAATGGGGAGAAATTGTTTAGCGGAAGGTATATTCTGTTTTAGTGAAATGAACTTACGCACCCCCCTAATCCTTTATTTAGAGGGGAATACAGAAAATCAACTCTTGAGATTGGGTATCGGGTGTGTATCTTTCCTGTAGAAAATCCCACATTTCACTGACGCATTACCCTTTCATAACCATTTAATTAAATATGATACCATAAATCAAAGTATCTGTCAAGGACAAAAAAATCGGTCTGAATATTCGATAAAGCCAACTGTCTCATAATGCCTCATGTAAAAAGAGCATT
>JASEHA010000126.1 GCA_030018795.1 bacterium | reverse complement strand
GTTGCAGAATTAGATTCTTTGCTCACATTGCAATTCCAAACATTTAAAGAATCACGAATTATGACGACTTAGAGTATAAAGCCTGAAGATAAGAAACTGCATCCAAGTCTGTCCCTGAGATAGGATTGAGCCAGTAAAATAAAGAGAGCTGGGTCAGAAACTCTTCCCCACAGACACCCGATGGGTATTATCCATATCCCCATACGGGACATAGGCATAATCAAACTGGAGAACCTCTGCATTAATCCCTATGCCAGCACTCAGCCCATCTCCGAGGTCATTATCAGAACCATAGCCAGCCCGCAGGTTCAATCGTGGTGTCAGTTGATAGCCTATGCCGGCATTTATTCTTAGGTCATTATCTGTTGGTATGGTTACATCCATGACACAAAGCAGCTTCGGCAGGTTAAGGGCAATACCGCCATTAAGTTCTAAGGGCAGGCTGTCTGCCTGGTTTTCAAACTTCATCTTTGTCCCCAGGTTTCGTAAGGCAGCACCAATCATCAACCCCTTAACCCTTGTTGAGCATAATATCCCCATATCTACAGCTATCCCGGCAGCAGAGCTATCCTTGATCTTCTGATGAATAAGCCTGACATTTGCCCCAACCAGCATCTTTTCATTCATCTTACGCCCGTAGCCCATGGTTAGAGCCATATCACCGGCTGAGAAATCACTACGTGTATCCTGGTCTTTCCAGCCATCTATGTTCCCACTTCCAAGATAGGTAATGCCGCCGGCAATCACCCTGCCCTCAGACAACGGCTTAGCATAGCCTGCGAATTCATATTTGACACCACTGAGCCATTCACTGTGCATAAAGCTGGCCTGCGGCTGTTTGATGCTGCCAAGACCTGCCGGGTTCCAACAGATAGAATCCACGTCTCCATCAACCGCTGCAAAGGCACCCCCAAGTGCTGCCGGCTTTGCCCCCACAGCTATCTTGAGAAATTGCCCGCCCTTTGTCCCTGCCTTGCTGTTTGTTGCCTCTGCATGTAACGCTACTCCGGCAATAATTGCCAGGATACATACCCCAACCAATGTCTTGTTTACGTTTATCATGTATTTGCCTCCTGTGTTTTACATTCACAGGCTGGAAGCCTGTGCTACCTTTTCACAAGCTGGAAGCTTGTGCTACTGTCTGTGCTACCTTATTACTGCCAATTTCCCTACCCGTTTATTTCCAAGCCCATCACTGATGATATAAAAATACAGCCCACTGGCAACCAATTCATGGTTATCATTATCAAGCTTCCAATCATCTCCAGACTCGATACCTGACACATCCTTGACCAATTCGCCAGTCAGGGTGAATATCTTGATATTTGCCTTACCACTAAATCCAATAAAATGCATGGGCGATGTTGTCGCTGGATTGGGATATATCTTCAGCTCACCAAAACCATCCACTACTCCATGTACAGGCTCTGCCTTTGTTGCCTGCACCATAAAATGCCTGACAGACAGGTTATTATCCGAGCGGCTTGTGTAGGTATATCCATTTTCCTTACCCATGATCACGCTTGTCTGTGTATCCCTGTCAATCAACATCAGGTTATAGCCCTGGGGCAGACACCCCCTATCCCAGGTAATGGATACATCCTCACCTGACAGGTTGGTCTTTACCTCAAACTCCCAGTCAATAGAGTCTGCCGGCGGCCTAATATCCCAATCAAACCTATCAAATATCTTTTCCTCTGGATGTGTAAAGTAAAGCGTAACAAATCCACCCTGCGGCTCTGGCGGCTCTAATCTGTCAACCATATCCAGCATGGGACAGGCATCGGGATGAACACCAAAACATGGACTGATGTTAGCTGTATCCTGCCTGCTGCCGGCTGAAACACTCAAACCCACCTGCCAGCTTCCACTGCTAACTGTTCTCTCTCCCTCAAGTGGTGCTGCTTGAAGCGTGGTTTTACCTGCTGATGATATTGCCGGGATTGCCGGAATAATCAATTCACAGTCTGCTAAACTGGCAAACCAATATCCACGCCATGCCTCCATCCTGTCAGATGTCTGATAGCTGCCATTAACATATTGATAAAGCATATTCATTACCCATCCGGCTGCAACCGCATCTCTTAACCCCTTACTTACCCCATTCTTTCTGACCATTACCCTTGACCAATCAGGGGTAAAATTAAATGGACAGCCAAGCATGTTCCAGCCTGACTTTAAGGGAATGATGCTGTCACCTGCTATTTGATTATCTTCTACAGTAATTGTTGTTGTAGCCAGCATCCCCAGCCAATAGGCATTTCCCTTACTAATCATGGATGCCTCTCCATATCCCTGCCTGCTGCAATTATATTCATACAGATAATAGGTGTTGATACCCTTGAAGATATTGCTTATCTGCTGATTAGAGCCAATTGGTATGGAGATAAGATTCCAGCCAGAACCAAAGGTATGGGATAGGCTCTTTGTCTGAGCAGTATCAACTGAGGAACAAGCCTTGATAGTCAACTCAAAGCTGTAGAGCGTCCTGCCAGAAATATTGCATTTATCCGTTGTTTTCAGGTTCCATGAACGGTTGTCATCAAGACTTTTAAGGATAATATCGTATCCATCAGGAAGCCCTGAAAAGGAAAGTGCTGCTGTATCGTTTGATGGTGTTTTCACCTGAAAGCTCCAGACAGCATTATTAGAATATTCTCGAATATCACGGCTGAAGTTTTCAAAGATCATGCCCCAGTCCTGGCGTTGAAAGTATACCTGAATACCTGCCTTATCGGCTGGTGCCGGCGGCAAAGGCTCATCAAATTCAGCATCAAAGCCGTCATTTGCTGTAGAAGACATACCCAGAACAGCAGTTGAGGTTGTTTGTTTATCCTGAGCAACAATCTGTATCTCCCAATCAGAAGAACTTGATTGGACAACGGTTGTTGGTATTTCCTCTTGAGGCTGAGAGGTTGCTGCCTCTGTCACAATTACATCACTTAGTTTGGGTTGATCATTAACAACTGCTGCTGATGTCCCAATCTCAAACCAGACGGTATCTGCCTGAGATGTACCAATCCATCTCCTGGGCTGCATCCCCCATGAATTATAGGTTGCCCTTAAGGCATACTTACCAGAAGAGATAATCTTATAGCCTGAAACAAGCTCAATCTTATTCCCAAAGGCTATCTGTCCAATGTCCAGCCTTAAGGATACTTGTTCCCCTGGTTTAAGGGTAATTGCCGGCGGCAAACCACTTGAGAATGGTCCAATATAGCGGACTGTGCGATTGGACGACAATGTTTCTATTTCGAGAAGCAAGGATTCAGCCTCTAAGCTTAATCCACTGACCGTTACCGTTCTTGTTCCGCTGCATCTCAATACTGCCATAGCTGTAATAGGCTCATCCACACCAAACACCTGTTTGTCCAGAATAACCTCAAACTGAAGCTCGCTTGCAGAGGTAATTGAGACATCCTGCCTTTGCTCACCCCTTTTTATGTTTACCTGCTCTCTTTGATAGGGCTGATACCCTTTGGCTTGAACCCCTAATACATATACCCCAGGCTCAACATTTATAAACGAATAGTTCCCATTCTTGTCCGCAGCAGTAGTATGTTTACCAATGGTTATTGCAGCATTCTGTACCGGTTGTCTGGTTATTGTATCAGTAATCCTGCCAGACACTATTCCTACTCGCATCTGCTGCACCTCAAACCTTAATCTTGAACACTGTATTTGCGGATAAATATTGCTTTTATTCAGCCAGCCGTCAAGCACGTATTTATCTGGCTTATCAGCCAGCCATGTTGACTGGAGTAATATCTTTGTCCCATTATCAACAAGGGTTATGGTTTTGGCATTAATCAGATTCTGCTTGCTCCACTGAAAGACAACATTATTGCTGCTATCCCGTATCACCATATCCCCTATTGCCTTATCAAAGGTTAGCTCCCTTGACTTAAGCGGCAGATTAATGGTATTTACGATTAAGCTAATGTTTACATAATCACCCTGACAATAGATACGATTAAAAGAATCTGTTTTAACAGATGCTGTTATTGGACATGACCATTCCTTAGAATAGTGGCTGTATTTGGTATAGAATGGCCTGCCACTATCAGACATTGTCAGCCTGATGCCTTCACTATTAATGGCTTGGGTGCCAGTATAAAATACCCCTATCTTAAAGTCTCCCTTCCCCTTTTTAATCATCATTGGGGTTATGCTGTATTGATCCAACAACAACCCTGTCTTATCCAATATCTCCAGCCCAAGCTTAATACTTTCCTCATGATTGGATGTATACTTATAATCACCGCTAATCTCCAGCTCAGAGCTGGATATACTTACAACATTAAAGGTTATTTCATCCTCCATAGATGTCTTAAATGACCATTTGTACTGCTGAGTCAGATTGTTTCCCACTACATCCCTGGCAATATTATAGAGTGTGCAGGTATACGTTGCATCTGGCAAAGAGATATTTGGGCTGATGGTCAGGATATTGCCAGTATCATTCCATGCAGCAGTATAACTGGCAAATGGGACAAAACCAATGATATTCTGCTGATTTCTATCCATCTGTTCACTAAACTGGATGAAAAATGGTATTGTTCCAGGTTCAATGCCTATCTGCTCATTGGGGATATTGGTATAAACTACAGTTGGCGATGTTGCATCCAACTTAAATGTCTCACTTACTGCAGTTGCCTTCTCACTTAAGGCATCTGTAACCATTGCCTTTACCCGTATTGCCTGAGAATCAACATTGGGCAGTGTCCATGGATAATAGTCTTGAGACAGGCTGCTATCCATGACAGAATATGTCTTTCCCCCATCAATGGAATAGTATAAATCCACTGTATATGGTGCAATGCCCCCGGAAATCAGCCAATTGATATCCAATCTGCTGCCAGCCATCAGACATTCCCTGCCAGTTATCCCTTTCAGCAGTATCAAGAGCGGTGCCTTTTTTTCTACGACAGATGTGTCAGATTTAATACTAAAATAGGAATTACTCACATCTGCTGCTCGATTACCCTTAGAGTCAATCACTGAGACCATGACCCCTAATCTGTCTGAAACTACTGGCGGTAATGTCCAGATATAGGCATTTGGACCGGCTAACTCCTGTTTTATCCCTTTAACAATGTTTGGATTTACCGGATATGCCCCATCTTTAGCGTATAAAAAACTTACATTATATGGCGGGATACCACCGCTGATGTTCCAGACGATATTCTGCTGGCTTCCTGCTGTCCACAACTCATTGCCATCTGGGGAGGTTAGGGATGTTTTCAGGTCTGACTGGTAATAGTCTACAGTTAGCCTGCCAATAGGTGACTCGTAAGGATATGGGGTATCTACTATTGCTAACCCCTGATAATCATCTGCTACAAAAACAAACCCATCAGATGCATGCAAATCAAACGCCTTGCCGTTTGTCTTAAATGTTTCTATTAGTTTCGGATTGATTGGTTCGCTAAGGTCAATGATATGAATACCTCCGCTGCCTGCAGCGATATAAGCGTATTTATCGAATCCAACAATATCATAAAGGTTGCCGGGCAGGCTGAGCCTTGCCTTTACCAGAGGGTTTTTAGGGCTTGAAACATCTATCACATCTAAAAGTGAGTGATAGTTAACCAAATAGGCATAATTATTGCTGACAAATACCCCTTTTGCCTTAGCATTATTCTTGTAGGTTGACAACAGGACAGGATGGGCAGCATCCTTAACATCCACAATAAACATCCCGCTTTTATCATCAGCTATATAGGCATAATCACTTGACACATATATGCCGCGGCACTGTGCCCCGCCAATCTCCATGCTGCCAATAATAAAAGGAGCAAGTGGGTTAGAGACATCCATTATCTGCATCCCTGATCGATAATCAGCTACATAGGCATACTTGCCGACAACCTGAATATCATAAGCCCAGCCCGGGGTATCGCAGCTGCCAAGCAGTACCGGATTTTTAGGAGAAGAAATATCAATGATTTTCAGACCAGCATAGCCGTCAGCAACAAAGGCATATTTGCCTGAAACATACACCTCATATGCCCAGCCGTCTGTGTTGTAATTACCTACATGGACAGGCTTATCAGGGCTGGAGACATCTATTATCTCCAATCCTTGCTGGAAATTAGCCACATAGGCATATCCATTCTGCACATGGACACCATAAGCCGTGTGCATGGCATCATGCTTGCCTGCTAATCTTGATTTCTCCATATCACCAACAGCAAACTTAAACCTGCCCAGTTCTGGATCAATGGCAATACAGCCAGGGGTTACCTTTATATCAGGCCAGCCAGAGGCATTGGAAAGATCCATTGCTATGAGTTTTTTTCTTTTTTCAATTGGTGTAGATTCATGGCAAAGATTCTGCCCGTCAACAAAGATGGCAAGACTCCCATCATTTACCTGAGCCATAGAAAGCGGTGCATTTTCTTTGTTGGCCAGCTGTTTATCCGTGTTGTCAGGCATAAACCTGAAGGTGAATGGGTTATTATCGCCTGCATCAGCAGGGATGACATTTTTTACCTGTCTGGCATAACCAAATGCTGGGATGAACATAAGGACGCAAAGTAAGAAAGACAAGAAAGATACGTATTTTTTCATCATTTAGCCTCCGAGAGAGTAAGCGTTCAGCTTTCAGCAGTCAGCAAAAATCAGCAGCATCCCCTTGTGTGGGCATCTTAAGAGGGAGTAACAACCCCCTAACCCCCTACTACTTCATGACACTTAAAATTGTGAGTTACGAGTAGCATGGGCATTTCTCACCAAAGAGACGCAAAATCTTGCGTCTCTACTTCCCTT
>JASEHA010000125.1 GCA_030018795.1 bacterium | reverse complement strand
TCAATAATTTAACTTTTTGAATCGCGAACTTGGGTTAAGAATTTGTGAGGATGTCCTTTTTGCGAGATAATCTGTCATCTGTAATCTACAGCCTTCACTTGTATCCTCTTTTTTTTAAGGCAACGCTTATGACCCTCGAAACGCCTGCCTCTTCCATAGTAATTCCGTATAAGGTATCTGCTGATTCAATGGTTCTTGGATTATGAGTAATCAAAAGGAATTGGGATCGTTTGGAATTATCCGTTATAAACTTGTTTAATCTTAAAACATTTGGCTCATCCAGTGCGGCATCAACCTCATCCAGAATAGAAAATGGGCTTGGCTTAAACTCAAATATGGCAAACAACAGACAGATAGCTGACAGGGAACGTTCTCCTCCAGAGAGAAGGGTAATGCTGGATAGTCTTTTACCTGGTGGCTGGGCAACCACATCAATCCCTATTTCCTCAAGGGTATCTTTGTCAGCAGAGCCTATTTGTCTCAACTCCCCATATCCACCATCAAACAACTGACTGAAGAGATGGGAAAAATTTTTATTAATCGTCTCAAATGCCTCCTTAAACATGGAACACGTTGTCGTATCAATCTGTTGGATAAGGCTGTTCAGGTCATGTTTGGCTGTTTGCAGATCGTTTTGCTGCTCTACAAGAAAATCATATCGTTTCTTCAACTCTTCATATTCCTCTGGTGCAGTCAGATTTACTGCTCCAAGGGACTCAAATGTTGTCTTTTTACGATGAATATCTTCCAATAAACCCTTTCTTTTATCCTGTGACAGGGAAGGAGTATCTGGTTTAATCTGATCAGTCTCCTGCTTATATTCAGTAATAAGGCGGGACATAATCCCATCCATTCGCAGTTTAATCTGCTGCTTATCCATGTCTGTCTTATGTGTTTTATCCCTTAGTTGTTCTACATAATCCCTTTTTTGTTTAATTAATCCTTCTCCTGCCCCAATCTTTTGATCTTTCATCTGGCATAATTCCTTTAATCCCTTCAGATTAGCTTGTTTTTCATCACGTTGAGCAGAAAGTGCTGACAGCCTATGTTTATCATCCTCAGCATTAGCACACTGAGCACCCTGTTCCCCTTTTAGACGGGTAGATTCTGCCTCAAGACGGGTTATCTTATTTGCTAAATCAGAGATAGAATCCTTAAGCCTTTTTATCTGAACTTTCAGCCCTTGTTCAGCTTGAGATTTTTGAGCAGAGGAAACTCGCAGGTCTGAAACCTCTTTCTGGATAGAATCAAGCTGGGCATTCATCTCCTGAAGCTCTTGAGATGTCCTGGTCACCTTTTCCCGTTGCTGTGTATCAAGACCCGAAAGCAGCAGTTCTTTTTCGCTTAAAACAAGAACATTTTGATTCTTTTCGTCCTTTTCTTTTTCCATGCTCAATCGCTCATCCTCAATACTTACGAGCATTTTCACGATTGAAGACTCTTCTTTATCCAATAACTCCATTTGTTTCTTCATGTTGGAGACAGCAATCTCTGTAGAATATATCTCAACATTTGTCTTATTTATCCAATTGGTTAAAAAGGAAAGTTTCCTGTCTGCTTCTATTTTAAGCTCATCAAGGCGATTCAATTCCAGGCTAAGTTCCTGCGACCTTTCCTCAAGCCGTGTAATCTCACCCTTACGGCTGATAATCTCTACCCCCTTTGTCTTTGGGCTTCCACCCCGAATCATAGCCGGTGTAACAAGCTGTCCATCAAGGGTTACTGCTGCAGATACATCCTCCTGGCTTTTGATTATTCTTATAGCTGTTTCAAGGTTATCAACAAGAAGCATACCAGTTAGCAAATAATCAATAAGTCCTTGATACCTGTCATCAATAGTAACAAGCTCTGCCATCCAGCCAATTGCCCCATCCAATATCTCGAGTTTTGGGCGTTGAGTCTTTCCTTCACGAAGATAACGAGACAGCAGGAGATTAACCCTTTCTGCCTTTTTGGACAAGAGAAATGAGACAACAGCCTTAGCCTCATCAGGGCCATCAACGACTACTGCCTGAAGGCATTCTCCAAGGCTAACCTCAACCGCCTTTTCGTAACCCTCCGGGATATTAAGCAGGCTTGAGATAAGACCATGAACGCCGTTTAATTTGGCACTACAAACAGCCTTAACCCCATCAGAATATCCCTCAAATGATTCCTGAAGTTTTTTCAATGTCTGCAATCTGCCTGAAAGGGTATTCTGCTCCTTGCTTATTCTTATTATTGATGCCTCTAATTCTTTTAACCCTTGAGCTGCTTGAGTTTTCTCCCTTTGTTTTTCCTCAAACTCCTGCTTTAATTCTAATATCCTTGCCTCTTTTCGTGTCATTTCCTGTTTTAGATCCTGTCTTGATTGAGACAGTTCCTTTTGTTTGGACTGATACCTTTCTATATCTGTCCCAATCCGTTCCTGACGAGCAACAAGGTTTTTGTGTTCCACCCTTAAGGTGGTAATCTGATTGCGGATATGGGCTAATTTATTTAGATTTTCAATAATTTCTGTTTTCAGATGTTCAAGGTGTTTGGATTTTTTTTCGCGTTCTTGACGATGGCTGTTAAAAACATCCTCTTTTTCACTTAATTGCAGCCTTATCCCTTTTAACTCATACTCTATGGTCTTTTCTTTACCTTCTTCAGCCAACACCTCTGAGGATAACTGTTGTTTTTTTGTTTGATTCTCATTGATTTGAACAGAGATATTCTCTATTTGTGAGGATATAAAGCTTTCCTTTTCCTGCCGGCGAAGCTGCTGATTAGTTATCTCTTTAATCTGAAGTTCTGTTTTGTGAAGTGAGCTCTCCATGACAAGGAACTGTTGTTGATCCTGCTTGAGGGCTTCTTTTTCAACATCCAGCTCCCTTTCAGTATCAATTAGACCCTTATGAACAGAGTCCAATTCACAAGAAAGCAAATCATGCTCCTGAGTGTAGGTTTCATGGGCACTCATGGCAGCAAAGAATTCATCTGTCAGCAGGGTAATCTCTTGAGATTCTATCTGGGTTTTTAGCTGCAAATAACGATTGGCTTTATTTGCCTGTCTTTTTAGTGATTCTACCTGTTTGCCAATCTCATAAAGCAAGTCATTTATCCGTATCAGGTTTTGCTCTGTATGCTCAAGCTTGCCTATTGCCTCCTGCTTACGCACCTTATACTTACTGATGCCTGCGGCCTCCTCAAATAGCAGCCTTCGGGTTGCAGGTTTACTGGTAAGGATAAAGTCAACCTTATTTTGTTCCATCAAGGAATATGACTGCTTGCCGATACCTGTATCAAGAAACAGCTCAACAATATCCTTGAGACGGCATAATGATTTATTGATATAATACTCACATTCACCTGAGCGGAAAAGTCGTCGAGTAATAGTTATCTCTGAAAAATCTAATGGAAGCAGCCGGCTGCTATTATCAAACTCAATGGTTACCTCAGCCATTCCAATCGACTTCCTGTGCTGTGAACCATTAAAGATAACATCAGTCATGGAATTACATCTGAGCACAGACGTCGATTGTTCGCCAAGAACCCATTTCAATGCCTCAGAGATATTACTCTTTCCGCATCCATTGGGTCCAACAATAGCGGTAATCCCTTTCTGGAACTCAAACTCTACCTTTTCTGCAAAGGACTTGAATCCAAAGATTGTCAGTTTTTTAAGAAACATAATATGTTGCCTGCCTTATTTTTCTATGGTGTTCGAGAATAACTAATATCCTGAGCAAAGAATTAGTGGGGATATATGACTCTTGTCGATGTTCAAGTTTTTTCTGGCTCATAGGAATCGCCTTCTGCCCAGTCACCGGTCACCGGTCACCGGTCATCGGTCACCGGTGCACCAGTGCACCAGTCGGTCGCAATCCTTTTTTCATCAAATATCAGTTTCTCACGGTGTCCTGGTGCTCTGGTGCCTTTGTCTTGGTCACCAGTAAAAACTTGAATATCGAGTTATACTCAATTTTTTAAGTGTGTCTCATTCACATAATCTCACTTCCCACAGCTTTTCGCAGTATTTGTTGCAACCGTTTGCGTCCAGTTCCCTGGCTTCCCTGATTATTTGGCAATGTAACAACCGCTGGCAAGGGCAAGGCACGTATTTCCTGAATCTGCTGCTCGCATTGCTTAAACACATCCTCAGTTACAAAGATAATGGCATATTCCTTTCCCAGTATCTGGTTAAAGGTCTCGTTTGCATCCTTGATATCTTTTATGGCATAGATGTTAAACCCTATTGCCTTGAATGGCCAGATAGTGTCCTTATCCCCTATGATAGCTATTTTAGACATAGTTTGCCCTCAATCTCATCCGTATCTTATCCTCTGATAAATGATTTAGCTTGGCTACAAAGATTATCCTTAACAGATTTGTTTCCATTTCCTTCAAGAGATAATACCTGATTAACGGCTCTGGACCAAAGAATACCAGGTTAGCCTGTTTTAGGTAGTCAAGAATATGATTATCTGAGACAACCTCATACTTCCAGAATAATCTTTCTTCTGCCCAACCATCCATAA
This sequence comes from bacterium, assembly GCA_030018795.1. GTDB lineage: Bacteria > UBA9089 > CG2-30-40-21 > CG2-30-40-21 > CG2-30-40-21 > CG2-30-40-21. The sequence goes on along the minus strand of JASEHA010000125.1, from coordinate 2,282 downwards.
CCAGATCCTGATAACCCTTAATCTCTGAAAATATATTCCATGACTTGCTGAAAAGCTTGAGGAAGAAATCCTTGCCTATACTCCCATCATCAAAAAGCATCTGCTGAAGATAGCCTGCTTCGACTTGAGCATGGGTTAGTCTGATAAAGGTATGAATATTTATAAGGTCAATCTGCTTTTGATAATAAGTAATCAGAAAGGTATTTTTATTTTTTTTGGCTTCAGATATTAAATATTTCCACATGACCTTATCAATGGTTTGACTTATCTGAAATATATTGTAACTGCCAGAGCCTTCCCCTACTTTCTCCATTTTCATAATAACCTGCATGGATGCCTCTTTTAAGTATTCTGGAGCATCTCTCCATTTTCCTTTAATCATCAGTTGAAGATTTTCTAAGGAGGCAAGTCCAAGCTTGCTAAATGGTTCATCTACCGGCTCACCAGAATATTTTGTTTCAAGCAATATCTTGAGGTTGTAAAAGTCATGTGGGATGCGAAGAAGGTGAATGTAATACTTCTCTGGAGACAACACCTCCAAAAAGCTCAAGGTCTTGTCCAGCTCATTACTCAGCCCATCCTCAAAATCAAAGGAATTTTCTATCATATTGAAAGCGTCAGCATATTCTGTATTACGCAGTATAGATAATACCCTTGTTCCGTCTTCAGCAGCAATTAACCGTGCTACTGTAGGCATGTCTAACAGATAATTTTCCAATGCCCTAACCCTTGCTACGGCATAGGCATATCTTGTATCAGTCATTGCTGTCTCCTCATAAGAGGTAAGTGAAAAGTGAAAAGTGAAAAACTAAAAGTGAAAAGTTGAGGTGAGTGAAAAGTGAAAAGTGAAAAACTAAAAGTGAAAAGTTAATGTCTGTCACTCTTCACTCTTCACTCTTCACTCTTCACTTTTCACTCTTCACTTTTCACTCTTCACTCTTCACTCTTCACTTTTCACTTTTCACTTTAAATAATATCCCGGCTACATCATGCGTTATCTCTTCTCTGATATGCTGCAAAATTGCTTCAAAGCTGCAATTCAATTCCTGCCTTTTGTACTGAAGAATGAACCCGCCTTTAATGGGTGCATCCTGTGATGAGAGATGCAGGTTGCTGCCAATTTTGGCATTCACCTCTCGGAGCACATCATTAATCAGTTGATGCCTTTCCTTGTTTGTGACAACAACAGCTGTCAGAGGTACTGCCTTACCCTCATCTGGTTTGACAGCAGCCAGTAATAATCTATTCACCAGATACCTGTAACCATTATCGTCTAAGTTTGTCAAATAATCCAGGACATTGGAAAAGGCATTTTCAATCTGTGCTTCTTTTTCCTGTAAAAGCTGCTTCTGGCATTCGAGTCTGGCCATGGTAATTTTTCGTTGTTTTTCCTCTTCTACACGCTGTTTTATCCCTTCCCACAGCCTTTGTTTGGTCTTATCAGTTTGCTTTTGAGCCTCAGCAACGATAGATTCTACTTGCTTAGCTGCTTCAGTCATAACTAACTCCACTGTTTGCTGTGCCTCTTTTTGAATTCGATGTAAAATGTCTTCGAGTGCCATGCAATATCTCCTTAAAAAAGACTAAAATACTATTAGGTCAGGATATTTCTGCCTAACAGCCTTCAGTCTATCCACCTACTTTTACCCCAATTTAATATTTCCAAGAAGCAGGATAGTAACAAGTAAGCCCATGATAGAATAGGTTTCTACAACTGCCGCAAAGATCATTGCCTTACCCATCTCTTCTGGTCTTTTTGCTACAACACTGCACCCTGCAGCTGCACATCTGCCCTGATATATAGCTGAGACACACCCGGTTATAGCCAACGGCAAGCAAGCAAATACTACCTGCCACCCCTGCCCTATAGTTATCGCTGCTATATCGATACCTGCTAATCTATTGAGTACCAAAAACAAGCCAACCAATCCATAAATCCCCTGGCTACCAGGCAATGCCTGCAGAACAAGCATCTGTCCAAACTTTTCAGGGTCTTCAGTTATCACCCCTGCCCCTGCCTGTCCAACAATCCCGCAGCCACAAGAAGAACCGCAGCCAGGCAATGCTGCAGCCAATGCTGCTCCACAAAGAACCAATACAAAACCGTCCATATTTCACCTCCATTTGTGATTAAAATGCCAGCAATTCTTTTGCAAAAATCACAACGTTTTTACATTTACTTGATAAGTTTAACAGAAATAGTATTATCTGTCAATATTTTTTTGCAGCACTGAATATTCGATAAAGCCAACTGTCTCATAATGCCTCATGTAAAAAGAGCA
>JASEHA010000124.1 GCA_030018795.1 bacterium | reverse complement strand
CGAATTGAACGCATCAAGTAGTACACAATAAGAGACATGAAAGACGTTGCAATCATTCCAGTGCACCAGTAGTCACCAGTCACCAGTTAACTGGTGCTCTGGTGCCCTTCCTACCCGTCGCAATCAGTTTCCCATCGAATCTCGCTTTTTCGCCCTCTCGCCTTGACTCTGTTGATTTACTACCTTTTATCTCCCCTCTGCGGTCGTGGTGAATTTAGTTATTCTCAGACACCACTTGACTTATTTGATGACAGTATTCCCATCCCTGCTATGAAAATCAATGAGATAATGCTACCCCATATCCCTGTCTTAAAAGAAAGAGGATCGTAGACAAAATCGATTTTACTTGTACCTGATTTTATCTTTATTGCTCGAAAGGCATGGTTTGCCCGATATATTTTTGTCTCACGATTATTCACGTATGCCTTCCATCCAGGATAATAATTGTCAGTCAACACAATCCAGCCATCCATGTTTGTGTCTGCCTTGATAGAAACACTATGAAGTTTGTAGTCAGTTATTTTTACTACAGGTTTATGGATAGAATCATGAATCTGCTTGTTGTCTGCCGGCTTCTGTCTACTGTCTCCTGCATCCTCACCTAAAATCACCTGATTCCTTGGGTCAAAATTCATTGTTCCTACAGTATCAAACACCTTCCCTGGTGCAAGAGATACTGCTTCTGGTACAAAAAATGCTCTTGGGAATGCCGTTTCATTTTTGTAGATATAAATGCCTTTATTATAGACAAGCTTCCAGTTATTTTGAACAAGTTCTGGGGTTAGCTCTTCTACGGAAATAATATATTTAATGTTAAATAGATTGATTAATTCTCGAAGTACCTCTAATATTGGCGGATAGGTCATAAACAAGGCAATAAGGTCCATATACTCACCCGGACACAGTGCCATATAACCAGAAACATGGGTATAAAAGATGTGATGCGAAAGACCTAAATATGGAACAATTCCCCGCTGATATTCAGTGTAGTTTAGTACAAAATTTTTATTAAATTCTACGCCGGCAAAGTGTTTCTTTGCTGCTGGTGTATGCATTACCCGAAAGATTTCTTTATCGGTATTAATGAACTCTACGGTTTTTGTGTAATGGAAAAAATACTTTTCTTTCATAGTAGGCTGATATTTAAAGCCAGCTAAGAATAAATCGCTGATTATGATACAAAACAGCACTGGCAATAACAAGGTTTTTGTCTTTATCCTCCACAAGGATAGGAGAATAATACTCAAGAAAATGCTGCTTAACGTTGTGTTGCAAATAATATGATAGAATCTTATAAACAAAACATTATTGTCTTCACCCTTGATGTTAGGAAGCAAGGTTGTTAGAATGAATTCATAATAATTGCTTCCAGCGATACATATGATTAGAAATATTGCCAGTAAAACTAAGAGGATGTATTTAAGGAATCTCAATAGTTTTTTTGACTCCAAAACTATGTCTAATCCAAATCCAGAAAGCAAGCTGCCAGAAAAGGCAACTATGCAGAGAAACTTTACTGGAAATCTAAAGAGTGAAAATCCAGGTAGTATCTTGTAACACCAATAGTATAGTGGCAGAATATTGCCAAAGGACAGGATTAAAAAAATGAGGAATGCAAATGTAAAAAAAGAATACTTTTTCTGTTGACGATTAACCACAGCCAGACAAAGGAAGATAAAGGGCAGCAGTCCAAAATAGGGACAGGAAAGCCATGTTTGTTCTGCCTGAAACTTTGTTGGCTCAAGGATGTCTGCAAAGAATGGTACTATGAATTCCACTATTTGCAAGGGACTAAATGCCCATAAGGATGCCTCCTTGAATATTATTCCTTGTGCTGCTCTGGATGAGTTGATAATTGCTTCGATAACTGGAATTATCTTGAACAGGCTCAATCCACAGCCAATTAGCATTACCAATAAAAATTTCTTCAGTGGGCTGAAATTTTTATGAACAAAACATTGATGGATACTGTAACATAACAGGATGCAGTTCATCCCATAAACAACTGTAACGTCTCCAGAAAGTAAAAATAATACCATCATTCCGCCGCTTGTAGCAAGGCTTGAGAAACTGTTTTTTATTAAGTATCGATGAAAGAACAAAAAAACAAATGGCATAAGGGAGGCAGAGGTAAGTGTATTGAGCATGTCCAGAATGCCCAGTAGATACCCTCCAAAGACAAAGGATATGGCAGCCATAAATGCTCCGCTACAGCTTGTCTTGAGCTCACGGCTAAGGAGATACATGCCGCAGGCAGCAGCAAGATAGTGACTGACAACAAACCATTTTAAGCCTAAGTTAAAGTTTGGAAGATAGGTTAAAATAGATGGCGGATAAAGGGACATGTCTGCAACGGTTGGTGTCCCTCCAAAGGCGTATGGGTTCCATAGCGGCAAACCTAAACCCTGATAAAGACATTGATGTGTAAAAAACATTACCGGATACCAAAGTCGATAAAAATCACGAAAACAGAACATGGTGTCAGTGAAAAGGGTATGGGAAAAGAAAGCAATCACCAATAGACATAAAAGAATCAGAAAATGGGTATCTCTTTTTACAACACTGCCTGGCATAAGTTCTCCCTTTATATAATATACGGGTCTAATGACCCTCACTACAATCTCTATTACTACTGATATGTCCTGACTTTTGCTCTCACTGATCATTGAGCGGAGCGGTCATTGAGCGAAGTCGAAATGTCGAAATGCCTACCACTTCCACCACGCCCTGACTCCCTCAATAACCTCAATCTTCTCTTCGCCTTCCTCACCTTTCTCTCCAAGATAATATATTATCTTTTTGCCGGAAAGTTTGCCTTTTTCCTGGGTGATGGCTGCTTCTCCTGTCAGAATAATCTTCTGCTGATTTTGATGATAGACAGCTGTATTTGCTTCAACCACTGTTTCTCCATGGGTTATCCTTAGCTTTCCAGAGGCAGTTATTTGTTTCTCCCAATCAGATAATTCAATCCTGTCTGCAGTCATAACGATATTTCTTTCCATATCATTAAAACGAACATTCCCCATACCCTTTATCTGCTTTATCTTCCCTATCTGTCCGATTATTTCAACCATATCTGCTGTAAACAAGGACTTGCCCTTACTAACAACAACCTTTCCAGATAAGACAGTTATCCCTTGTTTCTTATCCCAGACAGCCTTGTCAGATGTAATGGTTAATTCATTATTATCTGTACTATTTGTACTATCTGCAGCATGGCTATATCCAGCCATTATTAATAAACATAGGCAAATAATTCTAATAATCAGCATCATCTTCTCCTAACCTGGACGAGCCAGAACCAAAAGAGGTGCAAAATCTTGCGTCTCTACTTTCCTTAATTACGAATTGAATGCATCAAGTAGTACACAATAAGAGACATAAAAGACGTTGCAATCGTTTTTCATCGAATCCTACTTTCTCTTGCCTTTTCGACTTTCTCGCTCGACAATTTCCTGCTACTACTTCTTTCAAACAATTCGGAATCAACAAGTATCAGCCTTTTTCATCATGTCTTACTCTCTTCCATTACGAATTGAACGCATCAAGTAGGACACAATAAGAGACATGAAAGACGTTGCAATCAGTTTCTCACGGTGTTCTGGTGACTGGTGCACTTGCTTGGTCACCAGTAAAAACTTGAACATCGAGTAATAGCTAACTGCTTAATATCACCATACCATCAAGGTATTAGCAATCGCAATCCTTAGCCGGTTAAAATCATCTGGCTTTAGGCGAGAAAGGCGAGAAAGGCGAGAAAAGGTTATTTTGCCAGGGTCATCTGCGTCTTTAGAGAATATTTCCCCTTCCAGCTGTATTTTTTTTAATACAGCCTGCTTAACCTTATTCTTGCTCCAGCCATCTCTTGCAGCCAGAAGAGCCATATATTCAATATCCTGAACTGCCCGACGTTCCATCTTAAGCCTTAGCCCGGCTACTGGTCCAGAAACTCCTGGATAAATAATAGCCAGATATTCACCATTATGCCAGCAATCTGGACGGTGAAAGCTTGTGTAATAGGGTAATCCGCCATCTGCACCTGCTAAATACGCCTGATAGTAAAGACCAATAAGGCTGGTACTCGGCTCCTCTATCTGTGGTCCACCCCCATAAAACCAGTATTTCTGCCCAAGCTTTTTCGTCCTTTCCAGACAAAGACGGTTTTTAGTAAAAAATGCGTTAGAGACAACCTCAAGGCTTGCCAGTCCATCAAGCATCTCTCTTTGATACTGTGGTCTTGAGATGTCAACCCGAAAGTCAAATTTAGCATCTCCTTGATCTGGCTGCCTCCCTATCCTCAAAGGCTTGCTATTTTCTTGATGCCCTTTATTCACCCCCTCCCAGAATAGCCTGCCAAAAAAGGCAAGGGCAAGGAAGTCATCCCTATGAGCAGGCTCGTCAAGAAGCCACCATGCTGTGCCTTTTTTATTTTCCCTTGCATAATATTTGTTGTTCAAATAAAACTGAAACCCTGTCCTATTCCATCCATTTTTTCGAAAGTGTCTGGCATATTCTGAAACCATATCTACAAATGATTCCTTATAATCCTTAGAAAATGCCTTCTCAATAGCTGGAGCACAATCAGCATGTAAATAAACACAAGCAGGGTATTTCTTTTCTTGAATCTTTACGCGATAGCCATCATCCATCCTGCATGGCCAATTCTCATGGAATGGAAGGTAAAAATGAGTAACCGGTGTCCCTGTGCCAGGCCCATAATATCCATAATCCTCTGTAAAGGCAGAGCCGTCAAGGTACATGCCAAATCTATTGTCCCAATCTGTCCAGTCAACATCAGTTGACAATTTTTTCATTTGGCAGCTGGCAGCAGGGACATAGTCTATTGAGCCGATATTCCCTTCATGTCCATAGGGCAGGATATTCAATGTGCTTCGATGTTTATGTGCCAATTGATGATAGAGGAGCTCAATCTTTTTATAGCCCTGACTTCCCCTCTCTATCCCCATACCCTTATGAATACCGCCATAGGCATTGAGTTCATTAACAAACACTGGTGTATCTGGCAGACAAAAGTCCCAAACCGTAAGGTTTATACCAATCCTAACCGGTGTTTTAATCTCATCAGAAGCAATGGACAATATCCCCTCATACACCCCATCTGGCGTTCCCTTTGGGATATAGATATCAACCCAGACAGCCTGATTCTTCTGATTTGGTATCTTATTGTCAGGTGAAGGAATATTGAATTTACCATCTCCTCGCCTTAAGGGGATACAAGCATCAGGATAATAGACTCCTTTTCCTCCTTTCCATGTGTATGAAATATCAACCCCAGGCACATACCAGAGATTAAAAAGCTCAATATTTTTTTCAGCAGGGATAATACCCGCATTTCCTATGAGACTGTCTGCCTGGACAATTACATTATTAAGCCTTTCCTCCATAGCCTGAATAATAAGCTGAAAGGCAACGACCTCATTTCTTGCCCCATAAAGGGTAACCAGCTTTTTATCTGCATCCCAGACAGGATTACCCTTTTTGGCAGTATCAATAGGTGGCATGGTATAATTATCCTCATCAAGGCTATTTCCAGTGACAGGGCTTACCTTTTCCATATCACTCATAGCCCATATGGATGCTGCCCCATTACCAAAGATAGGGACAAACGGTACACTTTCAGGCTGAGGGAACTCAAGCTCCAGAAGCTCTAACTCATGCTCGCGTTCAGGCAAAACAATGTCTGTATAGGCAATGGCTGATGTATTGCCAACCTTATCATAGGACTGAACAGCGAAATAATACTTTTGTCCAGGTATTAGGTCGTCAATCGTCAACCACATATCTTGCTTGCCTTGGTCTGGTTGACGAGGTATTTCGCATCGTTTAACCCGATAGGCTGAATTCCAGACAATTGGAAGCGAGCTGTAACGAACATGATAACCAAATGCCTTTCCATCCATTTTACCTAAAGATGCAGTATTAGCTGGCTTCCATGTTAATTGGATATTCCCATCCACTGCAACTGCGGTTAATCCTGATACAGGAGGTCGTTGAGCAAAGTCGAAACGTGACAGTGGTCTATAATTCAGCTTCTTTGCCTTAACCACAAGAAAGGGTGGGAATACGCTCTCCCTTGAGTGAACCGATTTTTCTACAGGTATCTGCCCTTTTTCATCGGTAATGGCAAGACCGTATTGATCCCCAATGATTAAGCTATGAACAATATTTGCGGGTATATCAATGGCATACCAGCCCTTAACAAGCCTTGGTCTGGCATAGGCAAAAAGGCTGTTGCCCTGTCCAAAGGTAACATCTGTAATATCGCTTCCTATATATGACCATGGGGTATTTTTATAAGCAGCATACTTGAAACAGCTTGCCCCATGCTTATTTTTTCTTCCTCCTGAAGAACCTGAAGAACCTGAAGAAAGTGAATAGCTCTTTCCTCGTCCTTCAACCCAATCAGAGGCAATGGTTGAAATCCCTGCCATCAGTAAATCATTCTTCTTTTTATGAAGGTAAAGGGTTGCCTGCTCAACAGCCATGCCCTTAAGCATGGATGTATCAAACTTTAAGACAGCCATATCCTCAATGCCCTTAAGTCTCAAAGTTTTTCTTGCCCCAAGGTTTGCCTCTATCTCTGTCTTATAGGCACAGATATAGTTATCAGCAACAACCGGGCATCTGATGCCACAAGTATTTGGGCTTGAACAGCCTATTACCAGACAAAGAATAATGGGTAAGGTTATCTTCAACATAATTTCTCTTTGTTTCCAACTCCGCTCAACAACAACGTTTCAACAGGAATAGGGACGCACCTATAAGGCACTCACTACATTAATATTTTACCAGAGATTTCAGCTAAAGTCAAATGCAATTTCGCTGTAAATAACTTTTGCCTGTCCTCCTCTAAAATCGTGCACAACCTAAAAAGTTATTCTTTTGC
>JASEHA010000123.1 GCA_030018795.1 bacterium | reverse complement strand
ATTTGTTTGGGAGGGAGAAAATATAGTCAAGAGCAAGGATTTCTACTTCTATGCCTATAAAGATAATGAGCAGAAAGCAAAAGAGATAATCAGAAGTCAGGAATTAGAGAGTAAAAGGCAGGAGGCAGAGAACAAAGGGCAGAATAATCTGCAAGAGATAAACAAAAATGACAAGATGCCTGTTGTTTTGCAAAATAGATTGTGGCTGATATGCAGTGTGTGTTTTTTTGCCGGAATGAGTATTGCCTTGATGATATTGAAGATAGTAGAAAGCTGGTAATTGTTTTAGGTGTCGTAATACATGTAGAGACTCAAGATTTTGCGTCTCTACAACTTCTGCCTCCAATCAAGGATAATCATGGAACAAAATGCAGCAGTAAACATTAAGGTTCAAGATGTGTATGAGGCATCTCCAATAGAAGGACTGATGCCGTCTTCTCAACCAAACGAATTTATTGTTTACCCATGGGGGGAAATAGCCAATAAAGAGATACTTATCTTTGTAGATATGGATGCCTTAATCAATATATATCGACATGCAAAGTCATCTCTCCAGAAAGAGGTTGGTGGGTTTCTTGTGGGTTATCCTATGCGGGAGAAAGAGTCGATATTTGTTTTGATAACAGATGCTACCCATGCTCAACATGCACATTCTATGGGAGAAGCCCTGTCATTTACCCATCAGACATGGAAGATGCTTGATTGTCAGATGAGTGAACGGTTTAAGGATAAGTATGTGGTTGGCTGGTACCATACACACCCTGGTCTTGGATTATTTATGTCTCATTATGATTCTTTTATTCACAACAACTTTTTCCCTCTTCCATGGCAATTAGCTTTAGTTGTCGATCCAGCTACAGAAAATCATATGTTTTTTCAAAAAAAGAATAGTAGGTTAGCAGAATCAGGGTATTATTTCTATACCAAGAAGAATAAAGAGAATGCTGTATTGCTGAAAAAGATGATAGATCGTCTTGCGATAGCCCAAAAAAGGGAACGGAGTGGACGGTATAAAAGATACAGTATGGCTGTGTAGGGATTTGACAGGATTAAAAAGCATACACCAGAGCACCGGTCACCAGAGTATTAGTTAAATTCTTTACTGGTGCTCTGGTGTTCTGGTGCACTGGTGCTCTGGTGTAATCCTGCTCTAAAATTAGAACAGAGGTTCTGAAAATGGCAAAATTGAACAGAAAACTGGAACCAGTAGTAATCCTTTGTTTCAATCTTATCTATCCTGAAGGAGAAGGGGATATAGTTCACATAAGGGATAGGTTTGATTCATTGACAGATAATGTGCTGGATGGAATTGCCAGTGGTAGGGATAATATATTAAAGGCTAAGGATGGGATGTTTACCATGTTTTTCCCATCAGATGAGATTGCTTCAAGTCTAATCAAAGCCATTGATATTGCTAATGAAATAAAAATCTTATGGTTGAATTCTTCTGTAAATTTAAGCCGAAAAAAAGAGAAAAAAGAATTAATCAATCTGGCTATAGCCATTCATCAGGCAGCCTTTCCTGGCGGTAAACCAGGGGGGTTTGGATTAGAATGCGGCATTGTCCTCTGGAATCTTGCCAAAAAAGAAGCAGAAAAGGATAAAAGTATAAAGATACTCATAAGCCGGGATGTCTACGATGTTTTAGAGGCTGCCTCTAAATTGGATACTGAATTGAGTTTTGCAAGCCTTGGTCTGCAAAGGTTCGAAGATATCCCTCCAATGACTGTGTATGAGGTGAGTAAAAAGGATGTCCAGAGTAAGAAAAAAGAGGCATTAATAGAGGTCGTTTTGGAAGGGATTCCTCAATTTCCCGGGTTTGTAGGCAGGAAAGCAGAACTAATAAAACTTCAGTCCTTCTTAAAAACAAACAATACAGTTATGGTTTGCGGACTGCCTGGTATAGGCAAGACAGCGTTGTGTTCAAAGCTCGCTTCAATGATTCAGAATACCTATAACGTGTTTTGGCTTACACTCTATGAAGATATTACCGAAGAAATAATTTTTACTCAGTTGAATGCATTTTTGTCCGAAGAAGGGGATGAAACCATTAAGATGTCTCAGCTGAGTATTGAGGGAAGGATACAAACCTTGATAAATAGCTTGGAGAAGAATAAATATGCCCTTTTCTTTGATATGGAAAGCTATATTATCAAGGATGATCAGATAAAGGCTATCCTGTCTGCTCTTGATGGAAAATTGAAAAAATCGATAGTTATCTTTATTGCTCCGCGAAAGGTTGAATCCATAGAACAATCATCAGTTGAACCAATTATGCTTGGTGAATTAACCCGTGAGGAGATAGTTCAATTTCTTGAAGCCTTTGGACAGGAAGATATACCAGAAAAAGCAAGGAATGAGATTATCGAAAGGATTGGCGGAAATCCGTCTACCTTAAAACATTTTGCAAGCTTGATTCAACGCTATTGGTATGACCCCGAAGAATTGGCCAATCAACTTCCAAGATATAAGGAAGATGCCGAAAGATATGTTATGGAGCGGCTCTTTTCTGAAGCCTCTCTGGATGAAAAAAATCTTTTGTTTTTGCTCTCTATGCTAAGAAAACCAATAGATAATACAATGGCAAAGGCGATATACAAGCTTTCAGATTTTGAGGAAAGGATAAATTCTGTCCTCAATTTTTTTATCTTTACCATATATCCAGACAATCGCTATATCGCTCATCCTATTACAAAAAAAATAGCATTATCTCAGGAAAGAGATGCCTATCGAATCCATCAACAAATAGGGGATTGTTTTAATAATCTATTGAATACTAAAAATGTAGAGAAAGATATTTATATGTACATGGAAACCTTTTATCATTATTTTGAATGCGGCTGGACAAATGAGGCATTTGAGATAATATCCAATAACTTAAGCCTGTTGATTGAGGCAGGTTATCCAAAAACCATAGAACAATTACTCAATAAATATACCAGCTCAATCCTTAAACCGGAAAATTGGGTTAATCTATGGCAGTGTAAGGGGGTTATAGCTGAATTTATGGGTGATTTTGGGCGTGCTCAGGGGTTTTATCAGGAGATGCTTCAGTATGCAGAAAGTATCATGTTCCATGCAGGACGGATTCACGCCTGGCTGCTTCTTTCAAGAAATTCATTTGCTAAGGGAGAAACAACAGAGGCTGCCGAAATGCTTAACAAAGCCTGCCAGTTGGCTGAACGGATTGAGGATAAAGACCTTATGACAGAGGTGTATCAGAAACTATCAGAGTATTATCTGGATATAGGGGATAAACAGACATCTGATGAATGGAATAATAAGGTTGAACAATTGCTCATAAAAAAGAATGAAACAGAAAAGGAGTGGATATATTAAGATGCTGCAATTAGGTGTAAACATTGATCATGTTGCAACAATAAGACAGGCAAGGGGTGGAAAAGAGCCTGATCCAATAAAAGCTGCGTTAATTGCTGAGATGGCTGGATGCGATAGCATTGTCTGTCATCTTCGTGAGGACAGGAGGCATATCCAGGAAAGGGATGTGCGGCTGCTTAAGGAATTGGTGGAAACTAAATTAAATTTAGAGATGGCAGCTACAGATGCTATGGTGAAATTTGCCCTTAATCTTAGACCCAATCAGGTTACTCTGGTGCCAGAACGGCGGGAGGAGCTGACCACTGAAGGCGGTCTGGATGTTAATGCTCAAAAAGAAAAGATTACAAGCATTGTTTCCCTTTTGCAGGAAGAGAGAATCTGTGTTTCTCTTTTTATTGAGCCTGATATCTCTCAGATTAAGGCTGCAGTCAAAACAAATGCTCAAATGATTGAGATCCATACCGGGCCGTTTGTGAATTCAGCTGTGCCTGAGGAGGAATTGGAAAGGATTGCTGATGCAGTATCCTTTGCCAGAAAACAGGGGTTAAAGATAGCAGCCGGTCATGGACTGACCTATCGTAATACAGCCCAAATAGTTGCTATCCCAGGGATAGAGGAATTGAATATTGGGCATAGCATCATCTCTCATGCGGTCTTTGTAGGGCTTGATGAGGCAGTACGGGAAATGTTGGAGATAGTGAGGGGATGAAGCAACAATTCTCATTATGACAGACTTGTGTAAGGAAGGGAAAAGGGGAACGAGTATGCAGAGACGCAATATCTTGCGTCTCTGCTTCCCCCATTACGAATTGAACGCATCAAGTAGTACACAATCCAGTGCACCAGTTCTCGCGGTATCATGGTGACTGGTGCTCTGGTGCTCTTGCTTGGTCACCAGTAAAAACTTGAACATCGAGTATAAATATCTTGACTTTTTATCATTTATATGCTATATTAATGTAAAATTCAAACTGTCAACAGAGGGGAAAAGGGATAAATGTCAATTATATTCGATCAATCTAAGCAGAGGATAATACCCAAATATATCGAAGATGAGATGAAGGGGTCATACATTGATTATGCGATGAGTGTTATTGTTGGGCGTGCCTTGCCAGATGTCAGGGATGGGCTGAAGCCTGTCCACCGCCGTATCTTGTATGCCATGAACGAACTCAGCCTTACCCATGATAAGCCATATAAAAAATCAGCCAGGGTTGTTGGAGAGGTGCTTGGTAAATACCATCCCCATGGGGATTCAGCTGTTTATGAGACCATGGTTAGAATGGCTCAGGACTTCTCTTATCGATACCCACTGGTAGACGGTCAGGGTAACTTTGGCTCTATTGATGGTGATAATGCTGCTGCTATGCGGTATACAGAGGCTCGATTAACTAAGATAGCATCTGAGATGCTAAAGGATATTGATGCTCAAACCGTTGACTTTGTTTCAAACTTTGATGAAAGCCTTCAGGAACCCTCGATCCTTCCATCAAGGGTACCCAATCTTTTGCTTAATGGCTCCACAGGGATTGCTGTGGGAATGACGACCAATATCCCCCCGCACAACCTTGGAGAGATAGTTGATGCCACTATTGAACTTATTGATAACCCACAGATAACCATAGAAAATCTTATAGAAAAAATCCCAGGTCCTGATTTTCCAACCGGAGGGATTATATTTGGCAAGGAAAACCTCAAACAGGTGTATCTTACAGGCAGGGGACAAATCCTGACCCGGGCAAGAACAACCGTTGAAACAGCAAAGTCAGGCAGGGAAAGTATTATTGTAACCGAGATACCCTATCAGGTGAATAAGGCTGAAATGATTAAAAAGATTGCAGAATTGGTAAAGATAAAGAAGCTGGAGAATATCACCGAGGTACGGGATGAGTCTGACCGTGAGGGATTGAGGATTGTAATAGAGATAAAAAGAGATGCTGATGCAAGGGTGGTTTTAAATCAGCTCTATAAACATACCAGGATGCAAACCTCTTTTGGGGTGATAATGCTGGCACTGGTGAACAATGAGCCTCAGATATTAAATATTAAGCAGGTGATACAGCACTATATCAATCACCGCCGTATCATTATCGTCAGACGTACTAAATATGAGCTTAAAAAGGCAGAGGAAAGGGCACACATCTTAGAGGGTTTTAAGATTGCCCTGGATAATCTTGATGCAGTTATTGCTACCATTCGGGCATCAAAGAGCCCGGCTGAGGCAAGAAGGGCATTAATCGCTAATTTTAATCTGTCTGAAATACAGGCTCAGGCAATATTAGAGATGCAACTCCAGAGGTTGACTGCCCTGGAAAGGACCAAGATAGAGGAAGAATACCTGAACCTTATCAGGCTCATAGAGCAGCTCAGGTCAATCCTTGCCTCTGAGAAAAAGGTGGATGAGATAATCAAAAAGGATCTGTTAGAGGTAAAAAAGGAATACAATAATGGCCGGCGTACACAAATAATTTCAGAGATGCCTCATGAGATTAATATAGAGGACCTAATTACTGAAGAGGAGATGGTTATCACCATCTCTCATGCAAGGTATATCAAGAGAATCCCCTTAAGTGCTTATCAGGCACAAAACAGGGGCGGCAAGGGCGTAACCGGTATGAGCACAAGAGAAGAGGATTTTGTTGAACATGTTTATGTGGCATCTACCCATGATTATATCCTTTTCTTTACCAGCATGGGCAAGGTTTACTGGCTAAAGGTGCATGAAATACCTGAAGCAGGACGAATAGCCAAGGGTAAGGCATTGGTAAATCTTTTCCAATTAGAGCCGGGTGAAAAGATTACTGCCTCTGTTCAGGTCAGGGAATTTACCCCTGATGCATATCTTTTGATGGCTACGAAAAAGGGGATAATCAAGAAAACCCAATTGATAGAATACAGCCGTCCAAGGTCCATGGGGATAATTGCTATTAAGCTGAATGAAGGGGATGAGTTGATTCGAGTAGAGATGACAGATGGACATAATGATGTTGTCCTTTCAACTAAGCTGGGGAAAGCCATCAGGTTCAATGAAACAGATGTTAGATCTGTTGCCCGTGGTTCAATCGGGGTAACAGGAATAAGGTTGAAAGAGTTAAAAGACGAGGATGGTAATGTGCTTGACCATGATGAAGTGGTTGGCATGGTGGTTGCAAAGGAAGATCTTACCCTCTTGACTGTGACCGCTAAGGGCTATGGTAAAAGGACAAAGATTTCTGAGTATCGGGATCAGTCCAGGGGTGGCAGCGGGATTATTGATATTAAGATTACAGAAAAAAATGGTGCGGTTATAGCTATTCGTGAGGTATCTGCTGATGATGAGGTAATTATTATGACAGAGGCAGGAAAGATGATTCGCTGCCGGGCAAAGGATATCTCGGTTATTAACAGGAATACTCAAGGGGTAAGGCTGATTAAGCTGACAGGTGATGATAAGGTGACAGCGATAGCTACGGTGCAAGGGTCGGATATAGTAGCTATCCAGATGGAGGATGGGCTAACGGCTAATAGCTAATACTCGATGTTCAAGTTTTTTGCCACCATTGGCATTTTAACAGTGAAATAGTATAGGCGGGGTTTTCTCGC
>JASEHA010000122.1 GCA_030018795.1 bacterium | reverse complement strand
AGTCAAGCAGTGCTTAAGACTGTAGATATGGCGGGAGAGGCTATGCAACGCTCACTCTGTTGATTACGAAAAAAAATAAAAAAATGCTTGACAGAAGTAAAATAATATGGTATCCTTAATATCAACTTCTTTTCTTGCTCGAAGAGAGGTTATTTTTTTTTGTCAATTTTACCTCTGGTGAGATTTGAGTGTATGAAGAGAGAAGGTATCGTCAGTATCTCTTGAAAAGGGATTCAGTATTGATTGGTTTTAGGGTATTTTACCTTGAGAGTGACCTTTTTGTTTTAGCTGAAACCATGCTTGAAAAACAGGCATACGATTCTCTGGTAAAACCTTATTTGATGATTAAAAGATATATTCAGACTGATCCTGCATTTGGTCGCACCTTTTCCCCATACCCGGTTTCAGAGTCAGCACCTGAGATTGTTCGTCAAATGAGTGATGCCTCAAGTTTAGCTGGGGTTGGACCAATGGCTGCTGTCGCTGGAGCTGTTGCTGAGGCTGTGGGGATGGAATTATTGGCATATTCTCAAGACGTTATTATTGAGAATGGTGGGGATATTTTCTTAAATACGAGTGTGCCCAGAAAAATTGGGATATTGGCCGGCTCATCTGTGCTTTCTGAAAAAATAGCTCTTTTGATTGAGCCTGGCAGATGGGGGGTTTGCACATCATCTGGTACGGTTGGTCATTCCATTAGTTTTGGGAAGGCTGATGCCTGCGTGGTGGTGTCTGAATCTGCACCTTTAGCTGATGCAGTGGCAACAAGGATAGGTAATATTATTCAGACACATTCAGATATTCCTGAGGGGTTAAGTTGTGCACAAGGAATTGATGGTGTTCTGGGTGCTGTGATTATTAAGGATGATAAGCTTGGTGTGTGGGGAAAGATTGAGTTGGTAGAGTGCGGCTCAAATGGTTGAAAAAAATATCTTGACATAGTATGGATTTTGTGGTATACTATACTTTCTTGTAAAAAAGTGAGGAATTAAATGCCAAGGGATATAATTATTCTTGCATGTGCAGACTGCAAGAGACGGAATTACAATACAACGAAGAATAAAAAGAAGCATCCTGCAAAGATGGAGTTGAAAAAATATTGTCCTTTTTGCCAGACACATGTTGTCCATAAAGAGACAAAGTAATGCTTCTTGTATTAATGAATTGTCAAAAGGAAATAGGCCTGTGGCTCAATTGGTAGAGCATCGGTCTCCAAAACCGAGGGTTGCAGGTTCGAGTCCTGTCGGGCCTGCCAGTATTATTTCAGATGGATAGACTAAAAACTGTTAGGCAAAAGAAAACAGAACCTAACAGCCTATAGCCTGAGCAACTTAACTAATTATGTTTTAAAGCGTAAGAAAAAGATGAAGAAACAAATAATAGAAATTATTGATAAATCTAAGAAATTTTTGAGAGAAGTCTGGGTTGAAGTTTCTCCTAAAAATGGTAAGGTATCCTGGCCTACAAGAAAGGTTATTATGGGAGCAACTGGAGTGGTAATTGTTTGTGTGCTGATAATTGCTACCTATATCTGGATTGTGGATACTATTTCTATTACCTTACTAAACTTTGTGATTGGAAGATAAAAGATGGCATGGTATGTAATTCATACATATTCAGGATATGAAAATAAGGTGAAACTTAATCTGGAAAGCAGGCTCGAAGCCATGAATTTGTCGGACAAGGTCTCACAGATAGTTATCCCTACTGTAGAAGTTATAGAGATAAAGGGTGGGAAAAAGGCGCCTGTTGCGAAAAAGTTTTTCCCTGGCTATATCTTGATAGAGATGGAGATGTTGGACGATACATGGTATGTGGTTAAGCATACGCCCGGGATCTTCGGATTTGTTGGCGATAAGAACAAGCCAATACCCTTAAGTCAGGCAGAGGTTGATACTATCCTTAAACAGATTTCTGCTGGTGCTCCAAGATTTAAACCTCGTGTACAATACCAAAAAGATGAGGCAGTCAGGGTGATTGAAGGGCCATTTAAGGACTTTATTGGGACAGTAGGCGAAATAGATGCCAAACATGGGAAATTACGGGTAATGATGAATATCCTTGGCAGAATTACACCGGTTGAGGTTGAATTCTGTCAGGTGGAAAAGATGTAGGCGACATTTTACAATTGAGCAAAGCGACAAGTAAGGATGGTATGATATGGCAAAGAAAAAGAATATTAAGAAGATAATAAAGTTGCAGATCCCTGGAGCCAGGGCAAATCCGGCTCCACCTGTTGGTCCTGCTCTGGGACAGGCAGGGGTCAATATTATGGAATTTTGTAAGGCTTTTAATGCTAAAACAGCCTCTCAAGAAGGGTTGATCCTTCCAGTGGTAATCACGGTCTATGATGACAGGTCATATACCTTTATCCTTAAAACCCCACCTGCTGCGGTTCTTCTGGCTAAAGCAGTTGGTGCAGCAAAAGGGTCTGCAGTGCCAAATAAACAGAAAGTGGCTAAAATATCTATTGAAAAGGTTCGAGAGATAGCAAAAACAAAGATGCCAGACTTGAATGCAAATGATGTTGAAGCAGCTACAAAACAGATTATGGGTACTGCCAGAAGTATGGGAATTGATATAGTGTATTAATAAAAATGTGGAAAAGAGAATGCGGAAGTAATAAATTCTGCATTTCATAAGAGAGGGTGAAGATAATGTCTAAGACAAGCAAGAATTTAAGCCAGGCAAGGGGTATGGTTGATAAAACTAAGTTGTATGAGGTTGATGAAGCCCTTGAATTGGCAAAAAAGGCATCGTTTACAAAGTTTGATGAGAGTGTTGATGTATCCATAAAGCTTGGTGTAAATCCAAAGCATGCGGATCAACAGGTGCGAAGTACAGTTGTGCTTCCGCATGGTACCGGGAAAAAGGTAAGAATAGCTGTCTTTGCTAAGGGTGAAAAGGCTATGGAGGCAGAAAAGGCAGGGGCTGATGTTGTTGGGGAAAAGGATTTGCTTGATAAAATAAAGGCAGGATTCCTAGATTTTGATGTTTCTATTGCTACCCCTGATATGATGAAGGATGTTGGGCAATTAGGGAAGATACTCGGTCCTCGCGGATTGATGCCCAATCCTAAATCAGGTACGGTAACCATGGATATAGAACGGGCAATTAATGATGTCCGGTGCGGAAAAATAGAGTTCAGATGTGATAGTTTTGGAATAGTTCATTCATCCATAGGAAAGGTTTCTTTTGCTATGGATAAACTGCATGATAATTTCAAGGCATTCTTTATGGCTGTTCTTAAGGCAAAACCACAGGTAGTTAAGGGACAGTATGTTCGTGGTGTAGATGTCTCAACCACTATGGGACCAGGGATAAAGATTGATTCGAAAATAGCCAGGAAGATAGGAGAGGAATAGTTGTTTTAGCATATATTCAGAATCCAGAATCCAGAATCCATGAGACAGAATGTGTAATTCAAGTTTCCAGCTTGAGCATTATAAGTCCCAAGCAGAATGTTTGTGTTACAATTCCTCCAGTAATTCTGGATTCTATCTTCTGAATTCTTGAGTTACAATAATTAGGAGTAAACGGAATGCGGTTAGTACATCAACAAAAGGCAGAAAAGGTTGAATTATTGCGTAGAAAAATACAGGCAAGTAAGGGTATTCTCCTTACTGATTATCGAGGGATAACTGTTTTTGAGATCACTGAATTACGAAAAAAATTAAGGGAGTGTGGGGCAGAGTATCGGATTTTTAAGAATAATCAGATATTAAGAGCTACAGCCGTAGATGGTGTTTCCCCTCTCAAGAATTTTCTGACAGGAACAACAGCTGTAATTATCGGTCATAAGGATATTGTCGCTCCTATTAATATCTTGTTAGCCTTTATGAAAGAGGCGAAAAAGCTTGAGATTAAGGCAGGAATGCTTGGAGATGGCAAGGCATTGACAGGCAATGATATAAAAAAGATTGCAAGTTTGCCTAACAAAGAGGTTCTTCTTGCTCAGATGATTGGTGCTATCCAGTCTCCTCTCACTGGATTAGCAAGGGTGCTTTCTGCACCAATGAGAGATCTGGCTTGTGTGCTGAAGGCTATTGGTGAGAAGAAGGGATGATTGTAGAAAATCTTGGTGAATTTGTAAGTAATTTCTCTCTGAATGTGTTATAAACTTGACAAAGAGCCAATAAAATAGTAAGCGAATGGAGGTGTAGGAAAGATGGCTATCGCAACAAAGGAAGAGATAATAGAGGCTATCTCTGGTTTGAATGTCCTTGAATTGTCTGAACTGGTAAAATCTTTAGAGGAAAAGTTTGGTGTTTCAGCTGCTATGCCTATGGCTATGGGTATGATGCCAATGGGTGGTGGTGCTGCAGCAGCTCCTGCTCAGGAAGAGGAAGAGAAGACAGAGTTTGATGTTATTTTAGCAGCAATTGGTTCAAATAAAATCCAGGTAATCAAAGAGGTCCGTGTTATTACCAGCCTTGGCTTGAAAGAGGCTAAGGATCTGGTAGATGGTGCTCCCTCAGAGATTAAGAAGGGGATAACAAAGGAAGAGGCAGCTGAAATTAAGAAGAAACTGGAAGAGGTTGGAGCTACGGTAGAGGTTAAGTAACTTATACCCCAGGTAGTTATGACTTGTGAATCTTGCAACTGTTTTAGACTACTCTTGATGAAATCAAGGATAAGAAAATTGTCCAAACAGGGTAGACCACATGTTTGTTATGTAAGTAGGGAGCGGTCGTGACCGTTCTTTGCATGAAAAGCAGATTTTGTATCCACTGCTTACAATAAAATAAGAGCTTGAGAAAAAAGATTTTAGGGCATAGGGTTTCTTATGCCCTAAAACTGTCATGAGGGATGACAAGGAGATAACATCCTTTAGAGATATTGTCTGTTTGTCCTTGATACGTCTTTGGTGGATGGTTGTAACTCGATGTTCAAGTTTTTACTGGTGACCAGGCAGGGAGGCGAGAAGGCGAAAAAGTGGGATTCGATGAGAAAAGGGGCATGGTTCAAAACGAGGTAACACTTTTTTCGCCTTTTCGCCTTTTCGTCATTGCAAAGAGAGAAGCGACGAAGTAATCCCATAAGTCGAGATTGCTTTGCTTCGCTTGCAATGACAGAAACCAACAAGTATTTGTTACCCTGCACGATATGAAATTGAACAATGCCAGAAAAGGTTTTTCACTCTTCACTTATTTCTCTGTCCCATGAACAATTGTCGAATATGATTGAAGATATCAATATATTCCGGCGTTTTATAATCCGGATAGGTCCATTCCCACTGGCAGAATGTGCCGGCAACAAACCGCAAGGTTATCTCGGCATAGATGCCATTATCAAGGTATATCCGATGGCTATGGTCCTTGGTTGTTGCCAGTACCAATTTTGCTGTATTAAGATAGCCTGGATCAAGGTTTATCCTTCTTTTATCTTCAGCAGTAAATTCTTGTTCAATGGAGTTTGTCAGTACCTTTATCCCTGCCAGCTCGTTAGGCAAGATAAGCGATGAAAAAGAGATAAACCTCCTCTTCAGGTTGTGTCCCATCTCAGGGGTATAATATTGGGTAAAGGTAAATGGAAGTATCTGGCTGCAAAAGTCTACACTGCCAAACTCCTGCTCAAGCCGCTCTTGAGATGCCTCAAACAACTCTACAGAGGGCGAGATCATGCCTACAATCAATTTTACTTTTTCTGGATATGTTATCTTGCCCATATTTTTTAGCAACAGCTCCTTTATCTCATGCAAAGATGCGGAGTTCGCGAAGAAATTATTCTACCACAACCCCTGCGTATCCAACCACATAGCTATAATCATGGGTTACATCCCATGATGTGGCATATTTGATTAATTCAGCTTTTTGGCAGCCAAGCTGTTTGGCTGCACTTAACATAGCCGTTGCTGCTGCATAACCGCACATAGTAATCTTTAATTGCTCTATACGTTGGATTAATTTGTCCTCATCTAACTCAAGGATAGCATCTATAGCCAATTGATCATGGTATTTCAGATATTTTTCCAGTGTAGTTTTATTAAGCTGTCCTTCATGGCTCATATCTGAGCTGGCAATAATGGTTACCTTTTTTCCTGACAGCTTGATACAGTTGGCAATCTCTATGCCTATTTCCTTGTATGTAGATGGATGGCTGTATCCCATACATATAGGAACTATTTGAAAATTCTTAAATAAAATCTGCAAAAATGGAAGTTGTACCTCAATAGCGTGTTCATATAGATGAGCGAGATGGTCTGTTTGAATATGTTTGGATGCAGCTGCCAGTTTATTAGCAAGCTCAAAGTCTATTGGGACATCGCCAAGTGGGGTTTGCCATATCCCATTAGTCATGATGGCAAACAGCCTGCCTTCTCCAGTATGGTTTGGACAAAGGATAACAAATGTTTCTGATGGTGTAATAGATGAATACACTGCCCCAGCTACTCCTCCAGAATACATGTATCCGGCATGAGGGGCTATTAAGCCAATGGCATTCCTCTTGACCATCTCTTTCTTGAGATAACCTGCTATCTCTTGCCGGAGATGTTCTGGCTGAGCTGGATAAAATGAGCCTGCTCTTGCTGCCTTTCTTATCATAACACTTTACCTCCAGTTGTTCGCAGAATGATATACTCCACACCGTTACAGAGAAGCAAGTAAAGATTGCAGTTATATAATGTGGAGTGCAGTCTTACACCGATCCTGTCTTTAACGCTTGAACAAGGATTAAAAAACTCAAGCTTGGCTGCTACAGTAACTTCCATACCCTGTGTCAGCTTGTTAATCCTTACCAATGGTGTATTGCCAATCAGTTTAGTTATGTCTTCAGCTATCTTCAAGGCATTTGCTTCCTTTACTTTAGGAGAATAGGATAGAGACTTTATCATAATTGCCTTAAAAAGTCAAGAAGAAAAATTGACATCTGAATATTCGATAAAGCCAACTGTCTCATAATGCCTCATGTAAAAAGAGCATTG
>JASEHA010000121.1 GCA_030018795.1 bacterium | reverse complement strand
AATCCTTTTTTCATCAAATATCAGTTTCTCACGGTGTCTGGTGTCCTGGTGCCTGGTGTTCTGTCACATGGTGCCCTTCCTACCCGTTGCAATCCATCTTGCCAGAAATTCCTTCTTAAACTCCATGAATCGCTCTTGCTGAATACTCTCTCGTATCTGTTTCATCAGGTTCATCATAAAGGCAAGGTTATGCCAGGTAGTAAGCCTGACGCCAAGGATCTCATTGGCATGGATCAGATGCCGGATGTATGCCCGAGAATAATTTCTGCATACATAACAGCCGCACTCAAGGTCAATTGGTGTTGTGTCTGCAGCACATGGTGCATTTCTGATAACCAATGGCCCATTTGAGGTAAACACCTCACCTGTTCTGGCATGACGGGTAGGCATAACGCAATCAAACATATCAACCCCATGCTCTACAGCCTCAAGAATATCCTCAGGTGCACCTACACCCATCAGATATCGGGGGCTATTTTGTGGCAGGTGCGGAGCTGTTTCTTTCAGCATCTCATACATAATCTCTTTTGGCTCACCAACAGAAAGACCGCCAATAGCATATCCATCAAAACCAATATCTGTCAATTCGTCAATGCTTTCACGCCGCAAATCAAGATACATGTTGCCCTGAACAATACCAAACAGGCTTGAGGAGCTATCCGGATTGGCACTTTTTGCCAGGGTCAAAAACGCCTGTTTATTCCTCTTTGCCCATCTGGTGGTTCTATCTCTGGCTATCCTTGCCTCCTCATATCCGCATGGATACGGGGCACATTCATCCAGGGGCATGACAATATCAGAGCCAAGCAGCATCTGGAATTCGATTACACTTTCTGGTGTAAAAAGATGATATGAGCCATCAATATGGGATTGAAACCTTGCCCCTTCCTCAGTAATCTTTCTAAGTCTGCCAAGGCTAAATATCTGATAACCACCGCTATCAGTCAATATTGGTTTGTTCCAGTGCATAAACGAATGAAGCCCGCCAGTTATTCTAATAATCTCCTGGCCAGGCCGCAAAAAAAGATGGTAGGCATTACCCAGAATTATATCCACACCAATCTGACAAAGCTCTTCTGGAGTCATGGTTTTTACTGTTGCCTGTGTCCCAACCGGCATAAAGACAGGGGTCGATATATCCCCATGTATAGTATTAATCGTTCCCATCCTTGCCTTACATTCAATCGATGTTTTGATAATATTAAATCTAATTTTCTCTTCACCCCTTATATGTTAATTCAGAAGTCAGAATAAAAGCATCACTATCTTAAATTATACTAATAAATTATGATGAAGTCAAGCAAATTTTTCTCTTGACATTTTCGCCAATATCCTATATACTTTTTATGCTTAAAAAATAGGGTGAAATTAGAATTCGCCTATACTATTGCAGTTATAACTTTTGGAGGGGTATTAATGAGTAATCATCCAAGATTGATCATTGCTGGGACCAATAGCAGATGTGGGAAAACAACCATTGTTCTGGGGATAATGGCAGCATTAATAAAAAAAGGTTATCGTGTTCAGCCATTTAAGACAGGTCCGGATTATATTGATACCAGCTATCATTCTGAGATAACTGGATCAAAATCTCGTAATTTAGATACATGGCTGCTGGATAAGGATGTTGTCCTTGAATTATTTTCTCATGCAATCCAAAAGGCTAATATCTCTATTATTGAGGGGGTAATGGGGTTATATGATGGATTCATCAGCGAAGGCGAGTCAGAGAATAAGGGATCTACTGCCCATCTGGCTAAACTTCTTAACTCCCCTGTTATCCTGATTGTTGATGCTCAGGGTATGGCAACAAGTGCTGCGGCTATAGTCATGGGCTTTAATGAATTTGACCCAACCCTAAATATTGCTGGTGTTATCTTTAACAGGGTTGGCAGCCAGCGGCACTTTCAATGCCTGTGTAAGGCAGTCGAAGATAAGTGTCCTAATATCAAGGTGTTAGGTTATCTGCCGAAAAACAACAAATTAACCATCCAGGAAAAACATCTTGGGCTTACCATGTTAAATAAGCATGAGATAATGGAATCCATTATCCCCTCCCTTACTGAAGAGATAATCAAACACATTGACCTTGAATTATTAGTAAAGATAGCTCAGGATGTCCAGCCTATTCCATCCTATACCCCAAGCATATTCACAACAGATATTCCTTCACCGACAATAAAGATTGGTGTGGCTAAGGATGATGCCTTTTGCTTTTATTATGAGGATAATCTTAATATCCTCAAGTCTCTTGGGGCAGAGCTGGTCTATTTTAGTCCAATAAACGATATTCAGCTTCCTGTGGTTGATGGGCTTTATTTTGGCGGCGGATTCCCAGAGTTGTTTTGTAATAGTATTGAGTCAAATATCAGCATGAGAACATGGGTAACACATGCCTCAAACCTTGGTATGCCTATCTATGCTGAGTGTGGAGGGATGCTCTATCTTATGGATAAGATGATTACCTCTGAAAATAGAACCCATTATATGGTTGGACTTATTTCCGGAGAGGCAAGGATGCAGCAAAAATTAACCAAATTGGGATATTGTGCAGCTACTATGCTTGAGGATAATATCCTGGGACAAAAGGGAACAAGTGTCCGCGGACATCGATTTCATTGGTCAATGCTTGAGAATACTCAAGAACCAAATGCCTATCAGCTAAATAATGGTGAAGGTGAAGGTGAGAGGAGAGCTGGATTTATCCAGCCAAATCTGTTAGCCTCATATATCCATATCCATTTTGGAACACAATTATCACTGGCACAAAACTTTGTTAATAACTGCTGCCGATATAAAGAGGTTCGGCTGGAAAGAAGAAAGCAGAGATGGTGAGTGCACCAGTAAAAATGTAATGAGCACCGTTAGGTGCGTTTTTCATCCTGAAATCGGCAAGTGCCTACAATCTAAAATGCCTAATGCAAACAATAGGTTAAGATTGTAGCCCAACATTCTATGTTGGTATTTTTATCAGCATGAAATATCGCAATTACAACCAAGATAGAATCTTAGGCTACATCTACCCTATTTACTTGCCGATTTCAGGTTCATGTCTTTGCCTGGCAACAACACTAATATAAGGAGAAATATATTGTCAACACAATTAGAATTGGCACGCAGGGGTGAGATAACATCACTTATGCAAGAGGTGGCACAAGATGAAGGGGTTTCCCCTGAGTTTGTTATGGCTGGTATTGCCCAAGGGAAAATAGTTATCCCAAACAATATCAATCGAAGGGCAAAGGCAGTGGGCATTGGTAAGGGACTCAAGACCAAGGTGAATGCATCCATTGGCACATCATCAGATATTGTCAACTTAGAGATGGAGCTGGAAAAGGCACGGGTTGCCGAGCAGTATGGTGCGGATACATTGATGGAATTATCTACTGGTGGAGACCTTGACATGATCAGGCAGCGAGTCTTAAAAGAGATAAACTTGCCTGTTGGTAATGTTCCATTATATCAGGCAGCTATCTATTCTATCCGTGAATATGGATCAGTGGTAAAGATGAAGGAGGATTTCATCTTTGAGGTTATGGAAAAGCAATTGCAGGATGGTTTGAGCTTTATGGCTGTCCACTGTGGGATCAATACCATTACCCTGGAAAGATTAAGAAAACAGGGGTATCGGCATGGCGGGATGGTCAGCCGTGGCGGTGCGTTCATGACTGCATGGATGACCCATAATGAAAAGGAAAACCCTCTTTATAGCCGGTTTGACCGGGTAGTAGAGCTATTCAAAAAATATGATGCCGTTTTAAGCCTTGGCAATGGCATGAGAGCCGGTGCTATCCACGACTCCACAGATCGTGCCCAGATACAAGAGCTGATCATTAACTCAGAATTAGCCAAACAGGCACAGGATGAGGGTGTTCAGGTGATTGTCGAGGGGCCGGGTCATATCCCCATAGATGAGATAGAGGCAAATGTTATCCTGCAAAAACGGCTTTCAAATGAAGCTCCATTTTATATGCTGGGTCCTATTACAACAGATGTTGCCCCTGGATATGACCATATCACTGCTGCTATCGGTGCAGCCCTTTCCTCAGCCTATGGAGCTGATTTTATCTGCTATGTAACACCCCCGGAACACTTAGCCCTTCCATATCCAGAGGATGTAAAAGAAGGGGTAACCTCAGCAAGAATAGCTGCCCACATTGGCGATATGGTAAAGTATAAACACAGAGACAGGGATCTGGCTATGGGACATGCCAGACGAGAGCTGGATTGGGAAAAGCAGTTTGCCCTGGCAATTACATCAGAAAAAGCACGAGCAATCCATGAGGAGCGAAAACCTGCAGACCCTGGTACCTGCACCATGTGTGGTGAATACTGTGCCCTCAAAATAGTGAATGAGCTGTTTCCAGGTTGTAATAAGTAGCCGATATTTCATGAATATTGACAGGCTGTTAGGGAATTAATTACACAAATGGTAAAGTAGGAAGGAGGTTTATTATGGCTGTAAGTTACAAAGAGTTAGGGTTGGTGACAACTAAGGTGATGTTTCAGAAGTCGATTGAAGGGGGGTTTGCTATTCCAGCGTATAATTTTAACAACATGGAGCAGCTTCAATCAATCATTCGTGGCTGTATTGAGAGCGATTCGCCGGTGATTTTGCAGGTGTCCAGCGGGGCACGCAAGTATGCTGACCCAATCCTTCTGCGTTATATGGCACTGGGAGCAGTGGAGATGGTTAAGGCAAGCGGGGCAAGGATTCCAATTGCTCTGCATCTTGATCATGGTGATACCTTTGAATTGTGTAAGTCTTGCATTGATAGTGGATTCAGCTCGGTAATGATTGATGGCTCACACCTTAGCTTTGAGGAAAATATCGAGCTTACATGTAAGGTGGTAGAGTATGCTCATCAAAGGGATGTTGTGGTTGAGGGTGAGCTTGGGGTATTGGCCGGGATTGAGGATGATGTTGTTGCTGAAAAGAGTCATTATACCCAGCCAGCAGAGGTAGAGGAGTTTGTATCTAAAACTGGTGTTGATTCCTTAGCTATATCGATTGGAACAAGCCATGGGGCATATAAGTTCAAGATTAAAGAGGGTGAGCAGGTGCCGTCATTGCGGTTTGATATTCTTGAGGAGATTGAGAAAAGGCTGCCTGGTTTCCCCATTGTCCTGCATGGAGCAAGCTCTGTGCTGCCACTATATGTGGATATGATTAATCAATATGGCGGCAGGCTTGAGGGTGCAGTAGGTATCCCTGAGGACCAGTTACGCAGGGCAGCAAAGAGTGCGGTGTGCAAGATAAATATCGACTCTGACGGCCGTCTTGTGGCTACGGCTGTAGTACGAAAGATGCTGACTGAAAATCCAAAGGAGTTTGACCCAAGAAAGTATCTTGGACCAGCCAGAGAAGAACTGCAAGGAATGATTGCTCGCAAGAATAAGGATGTGCTTGGCTCTGCAGGACAGGGAAAGGCTATAGTAGAGGCATCGGAATAGAAGTTAGAAGTTAGAAATAGGTGACGCATCTCTGGCAAATGATAGAGATGCGTCACTGCCTGCCACTCCCACCAGCTATCACCCCCAACCCTCACTCTCGCCTCTGGAGCTTGTCATGGTAAAACACCAAACAACTCATTAATAAAATTTGACACCATACCGACATCCTCCTCCAATTAAATCACTTGATATCGGTTATATCGGCATAATTCATCATCAGTTTAACAGTAATGTTTCCTCAGCAGCCTTCTTATACATAGGTTCTTCTCATATTCTACCACAACTTAACCCTTTTCTCAGAGTTTACCCCTCGAATCCACGTTGAACCGTTTTTTGCAAGCACACCTTTTTGGTGAGCGATGCTCAACCCTACCCCTAAGATCAAATGTCATAAGGTACTACTGTCGTGTCAACCTTAATTTGTCGCATGTAGTAGAGACGCAACATGTTGCGTCTCTACATTGGAAAAGGGCAGAGACAAGCTCTGCCCCTACATTAACCTATCTGACAATTGATGGTTGACGCGACAATCAGGAAGAATTCCTCTAAAGTAATTTTTTACATCAAAAAGAGAAGATTGGAGGGTTGTTTGACGATACATAATAATCTCCTTAATTGGCTTTATCTTAATTGTTTTCAATATATTACTTATTCTATACTAAATCAACAAGGTCATTAATGCGACAGTTGAGCAGTGCCCGAAGGGCATCTGTTCCAACTCATGGTTCTCCCCGAGCGAAGCGAGGGGAAAACGATGAAAATAACCAGATCCTTGTCTGGTTCATTTTGTCGTTAGCCTATCTCTTTTATTGATAATGCCTTGCAAATCTTTCGTGCTAATTTGTTTGGTATTTCTATATGCATGGGCACAGCTTCAGCATGTCCTGTAAGTGGATTACACCACAAGGAATGAGAAGTGCCTTCGCGCTTGAGATAGCATCCGTTTTGTTTCAAATGCTTTAGCAAGGCATTCCTTTTCATCCTACTGCCACCAATTCTAATACCACATCTTTAGGAACTCCAAGCAAAGAATCCTGACGTCGATCTTCCAAAATTAATTCAATTGCTTCAGCCAAGTTTTTTAAACATTCTTCCTTTGTTTTTCCTTGACCATTAGCTCCTGAGATTTCCGCACAATAGGCAATATACCAATCTTTATCTTTTTCCATTATCGCCGTAAACTCATTATGCATAATATGCCTCCTGTGTTAAGAATATTATTTTGCCATCGCCCCCTATTTCCCCGACTGATTACTATCTTACGCTCTTTTGTAAGCCTAACCTATGATTAGCTTCTCTTACCCTTCATCGATTCTTTTGTAATAGGAGAAGTAGAGACGCAAGATTTCGACCTGTGCGACTGGAAATTACCACATAGGTAAAAACTATTTGTATCAATGGCTGTTTATAGATTTAAGCCACAGATTACACAGATTCTGAAAAAGAATGGTACAGATTTTACCACAAAGCACACAAAGGATGCACAAAGCTCACTAAGAA
>JASEHA010000120.1 GCA_030018795.1 bacterium | reverse complement strand
TTGAAAAAGAAAAAGAATCGCCGTTAGACGGTGTTATAAAATCACTTGGTCTTGTTTTTGGAGACATTGGGACAAGTCCGATATATACGTTGACAGTTATATTTCTCCTCACCAAGCCGACACAAGAAAATGTGATGGGTGTCCTTTCTCTTATTGTCTGGACACTGGTTATACTTGTTACCGTTAAATATGCCTGGCTGGCTACAAGCCTTGGCAAAAAGGGTGAGGGCGGGATAATTGTGCTAAAGGAAATCCTGGTTCCCTTTTTGAAATCAGGTAGACAGATGGCATTTGTTACCCTGCTCTCTTTTATTGGCATATCCCTTTTTATTGGTGATGGTATAATTACCCCTGCCATAAGTATAATGAGTGCTGTTGAGGGTTTACTTTTAATCCCGGGGTTGGAAGGGACAAGGCAGACAAGCCTTATCCTTATTGCCGCT
Source organism: bacterium (assembly GCA_030018795.1). Lineage (GTDB taxonomy): Bacteria > UBA9089 > CG2-30-40-21 > CG2-30-40-21 > CG2-30-40-21 > CG2-30-40-21. Next base: position 6,512 of record JASEHA010000120.1, on the reverse strand, counting down.
ATCATCGCAATATTGCTGTTTGCCTTTCAAAGAAAGGGAACTGAAAAGATTGCCGGAATTTTTGGACCATTAATGCTTGTCTGGTTTTTATCATTAACCATTTCAGGGATTGTCTCAATATTTCAGCAGCCATCAGTAATAATGGCTGTTCATCCTATCTATGCCTTTAAATTTTTCATGGAAAACGGTATTAGCGGGTTTTTCGTGCTTTCAGGGGTTATTCTCTGTGCCACAGGTGGTGAGGCATTATATGCCGATATGGGGCATTTAGGACGAAAACCCATTGTCAGAGCATGGTATTTTGTATTTATTGCCCTCTTGTTAAATTATCTTGGTCAGGGTGCTCATATCATTCAGCATCCAGAGGCAAAGAACATTCTTTTTGCCATGATATTTTATCAAGCACAAATTCTCTATGTTCCGTTTCTTATCCTCAGCATAATAGCCACAATCATAGCCTCTCAGGCTCTGATTAGCGGGATGTTTTCCATTATCTATCAAGGCATAACAACCCATATTATGCCTCTGCTCAAGGTTGATTATACATCGGCTAAATTGAAATCACAGATATATATTGGGGTTGCGAATTGGTTTTTGCTGGCGGCTGTTTTATTTATTATGTATGAGTTTAAGGAATCACATCGTCTTAGTGCGGCTTATGGCCTCGCTGTTACCGGGACAATGGTCCTAACAGGTATTATGATGGCCTGGATATTTTGGTTAAAAGGTAAAATCCCCTCTGCCATTATCTCTTTTTTTGTAACTGTTGTTGCTATAATATTTCTGGCATCAAATATATATAAAATACCTCATGGCGGTTATTGGTCAATTATCCTTGCATTAATTCCATTTAGTATAATTATGATCTATACATTAGGACAGAAAAGGCTTTATAACACAATTAAATTGATGGATATTGATGCTTTCCTTGGGAAATATAATGAGGCATATAAAACAATGAGCAAGATTAAAGGCACAGCCATTTTCTTCACCAGGGGTACAAAGAATATTCCACCGTATATTACTAATACAATGTTCACCAACAATATAATCTATGAGGACAATGTGTTTGTCTCCATAATCACGCTGGATGACCCTTTCGAAGCCATTGGTTTTTTCAAAGAGGACATTGCAGAGGGTATAAGTGTATTTGAGATACAACTGGGATATATGACGATTATTGATGTAGAGGAGATATTAGAGCAAGCTGAGATAAATCCTAAGGCAATCTTCTACGGCCTTGATGATATTGCGACTGGAAACGTTATCTGGAAGATATTTTCAATGATTAAGGATTTAACACCATCCTTTGGTCAGTTCTACAAACTTCCTTCAAACAAACTACATGGTGTTATTACCCGTGTGGAGATTTAACATGTGTGACAAGATTATTCGATCCTTACTTCTTTGTGTTATCCTTTTCATCCCGGTCTGGTTTGATTTGCGATTGTATGCCACCTTTGATCTGGCAAAGCTAACCCTTCTTTACCTGCTTGTTATTCCTATGCTTGGATGCTGGGCAATAAAATGGTTGAGCAGCAGGCAGTGCCGCCTTGTCCGCACCCCATTAGACATCCCTATCCTTGCTTTCTGGGGAATAAACATCCTTTGTACAATTATCTCCTGGTCACCCTGCATCAGCCTTTTTGGATTTTATAAACGATATGAAGGCTTATTTGCTGTAACTGGCTATATCTGCCTTTATTATTTAGTCGTTAATTTTACAGATAAGGCATTTGTCAAAAAGATGATAAAGTCAGCCATCTTTGTTGCGGTTTTTGAGAGCATCTATGGCATCTTTCAACATTTTGGCCATGACCCATTTTCATGGAGCTTTTCTGACCCTTATCGTGTCTTTGCCACCTTTGGAAGTGCCCCGTTTCTTTCTACCTATCTGATCATGGTCTTTTTCTTTGCTCTGGCAATGTATTTTAAGAAGGCTGATACGATTATAACATCCATCAAGAGCGGCAGAGGGGCTGCTCCGCAAAAACATGGAAAGAAACAGAAAAAGGTGACAGCATCTCTGACACCTGAACAAGGGTTTGCCGCCGCATTTGTCCGTATCTACCCTCAGATATTACAAGCAATAACGCCATGGTATTATGGTGCAGCTATTATTCTAATCATAATAGGCTTTTTTTATACCAGCACTCGAGCAACAACACTTGGGATCGGTTTTGGATTGGTATTGTTTGGAATCATGGCTGATAAACAGAGGCTGATGGAAGAAAAGGGCAAGCTCAGGATATTATTAGCCTGTTTGATACCGTTTATAGTCTATTTTATGCTAAATCCAAACACATCTGTAATTGCGAGATTTCTTATTGTCATTGATGAACCGCAAGTTCAGGTAGAAACATCTATCTCTGGAATTTCAGACAATACACCAAAGATTGATATTAATAGAGCTGGAAGCGGACGAATAGGGTTATGGAGATCAACCATAGGCGTTATCAAGGAACACCCGATACTGGGTATAGGTCTTGATACCCTGCAGCTGGCAAATATAGGCACAGATAAGGCACATAATGATTTTTTGGATGTGGCTGTAACACGAGGGCTGATAGGGCTTTTGATATATCTCTGGTTTTTAGGGACACTTGCTTTAGTTTTCTTAAAAACATGCCGTGGACTTACGGGTGACAGCCGCATATTGTTTGTCTGCCTTGGGGCATGTGAACTGGGGTATCTTATTCAGAACCAATTTAACTTCGGGCTGATATGTATCATGTCGCTATTCTGGTCATCCATGGGGATGATGATGGTTGTCGGAGGGCTTGTAATTCGTCCTGAAAATTTAGGAGAAGCGAAAGAAAATACCCCAAGAGTCTCTTTTGCCCCAATAAGATGGCTGCTTTATTCTGTCTTGTTTGTGGGGATAATAGTGATTATGTTCTTAGCCACTATCCCTTATCGCTCTGACATCTGGTATCGAAAGGGATTTGATTTTGTAGAAAAACAAAGGTATACAGAGGCTATCCCCTATTTAGAAAAAGCGGTTGAAATTTTTCCTTATGAAACATGCTACTGGAAGGTGTTAAACAGTATTTATGTGGAAAGAGCCAACAATGATGTCCCAAATAGGCAGGTATGGGTCAAAAAAGTGCTCAATGGCAGCCAATTGCTTTTAAGGTTTATCCATAAGGATGAAGGCTCATACTTTAATTTGGGCATGATCTATTCCATGATAGGTGAAGAAAAAAAGGCTGAGGAGTCGTACAAGAAAACAATTACTTTGAACAAGAACTATCTTAATGCCTATAATAACCTTGGCACGCTGTATGCAAATCAGAAGAGATGGGATGAGGCTATAGAAATGTTTCAAAAAACATTAGAATGCGACCGCAATCATCCATCAGCATTGGCTAACCTGAAAAGGGTATATACTATTAAGGGTGAACAGGAAAAGGCTTTTGAGGCAGATGAAAAATATGGCAAAGGAACAGAAAAACATCTGAAATTGGCTGAGTCTTATTATAAAAAAGGGATGCTGGACGAAACCATAAAAGAGTTTCAGGAGATACTGAAACGGGATCCAGAAAATATAGATATTCACAAGAACCTTGGCTCAATCTATTACCAAAAGGGGATGAAAAAAGAGGCAAGACTTGAGTTTGAAAGGGTTCTGGAATTAAAGCCAGATGATGAGTATACAAAAGGGTTTTTGAAAATGGTGATGAATACAGATAGGTAAAATGCAACCCATCTAAGTTCTTCGATTTCATATCCTGCTGTGATCCGAGTACAGGCAGGTAAGTCTAAAATTATAGAGGAGCTAATATGATCGGTTTTACCAAACTTCTTTGCGGAACAGCTATGGTTGCAGATGTTTTGAGAGGGGATGGGTCAGAGAAATTGTTGCAATTTTCTGCCACAAGCCCAATAGTTGTCTGGAATGTTACCCATAGATGTAATCTACGGTGCAAACATTGTTACATAGAGGCAGGGGATAGGAAAAAAAATGCTATGGAGTCAGAGATTACTACAGAAGAGGGAAAGGAGCTAATCTCTGATCTGGCAGGGATGAATGTCCCTGTTTTGCTTTTTTCCGGGGGTGAGGCACTTATCAGGGAGGATATCTTTGAATTGGGCAAATACGCAGGCTCAAAGGGGATAAGGACAGTGCTTTCATCTAATGGAACATTGATTACCAAAGACATAGCCTCTAAAATAAAGGAAACAGGGTTTTCTTATGTTGGCATAAGCATAGACGGTCTGCCTGCAACCCATAATAGGTTTAGAAATGCTGCCAATGCCTTTGAGATGGCAAAGGAGGGAATAGACAACCTGAAAGAGGTTGGGGTAAAGGTTGGCGTAAGGTTTACCATTAATAGATACAATTATCATGAGTTAAAGGATATTTTAAGATTTGTTGTTGATTCAGGTGTTCCAAGGTTCTGCATGTATCATCTTGTCTACTCTGGTCGGGGAAAAGAAATGACAGGGGATGATATCACCAATAAGGAACGCATGGATGTGTTTAATACTCTCAAGGAATTTACCCTGGAGCTTCATCAAAAGGGTATAGAGCTTGAGGTATTGACTACAGATAACCATGCTGATGGCATTCTGATCCATCGTTACATTAAAGAGAATATGCCGCAAAGGGCTGATGAGGTAATGGAATTGCTCAGGATGCATGGCGGCTGCTCTGCTGGCACCAAGGTTGCTAATATTGGTCCAACAGGCAATGTTCACCCTTGCCAGTTCTGGACAAATAGGGTGCTTGGAAACGTCCGGGAAAAAGCATTCAGCAGGATATGGAATGATACGAAAAATACGGAAAATACGGAAAATGAATTCCTCTCCAGTCTCCGGAATAAAGGGGCTTACTTGAAAGGTAAATGTGGCAAGTGCACGGACAAAGATGTATGCGGTGGGTGCCGGGTAAGGGCAGAGGCAGTCCATGGGGATATGTGGCAAGAGGATCCATGCTGCTATATTGAAAGTGAAGAATGAAGGTTTTTCACTTTACGAGGACGGATCAAACATGTTCCATGATACAATTACAGCTATATCTACCCCCATGGGCGAGGGCGGCATTGGGATTGTTAGATTAAGCGGCTCAATGTCCATGGATATAATCTCCCAGATATTCAGGGGCAAGACAGATATATTGTCTGCAAAATCCCACACTATCCATTATGGGAAGATAGTCTATCCAGAGACACTGCAGGTTATTGATACGGTTCTTGTTTCTATTATGCAAAACCCTAATACCTATACCCGTGAGGATGTTGTAGAGATAAATGCTCATAGTGGCAGTATTGTGCTGCAGGAGATACTTGAACTAACAATCCTTATGGGTGCCAGGCTTGCTCAGCCAGGAGAATTTACTAAAAGGGCATTCTTAAATGGCCGGATAGACCTTGCTCAGGCAGAGGCAGTGATAGATATTATTCGGGCAAAAACCAGCACATCCCTTGCAGCAGCCATGGGTCAGCTTGATGGACGTCTTTCTGCAGAGATTCGGAGGATACATGCAAGCACATTAAACCTGCTTGCTCATATTGAGGCATCCCTTGACTTTTCTGAAGAAGAGCTGGATACAATGGAAGATACAGAGATAGGCAAAGGTCTTTTATCGATAGAGGCACAATTATCTTCATTAATAGAGTCTTCACGATATGGCAAGATAGTCAAAGAGGGGGTATCCTGCGTGATTGTCGGCAGACCAAATGTTGGCAAATCTAGCCTTCTTAACGCCCTTCTCGGTGAGGCAAGGGCAATTGTTACCCATATTCCAGGCACAACCAGGGATATTATTGAAGAGATAATTGATATTGGGGGTATTCCCTTAAAGATTGTGGACACAGCCGGGCTGAGGGAAACGATTGATATTGTAGAAAAAGAAGGGGTAACAAGGGCATGGAAGGCAATGGAAGGGGCAGATATTATCCTATTAGTGATGGATGGCTCATGTCTGCTTACACATGAGGATTTGTTGGCAATAGAAGACTTAAGGCTAAAAACGTGTGTTGTTGCCTTAAATAAATGCGATCTGACAAGGGTTATTGATGAGGCACAAATAAAGCAGCTGCTGTCAGATAAACCAATAGTTTGCATCTCTGCCATAACCGGACATGGATTAGAGGAATTAAGGGACACAATCAAAAGACTGCTGCTGGATGGACAGGTAAAGATTGATGAAAGGGTAATGGTAAGTAATGTCCGCCATGTAGACGCATTACGAAAGTCACGATTATCTATCCTGCAGGCACAAGACACCCTTAATACCAACCCTTCATTAGAGCTTATTGCTGTAGACCTGCGAGATACCTTGTTTCACTTAAGCATAATCACTGGGGAAACAACCACAGAGGATGTTCTGGATGTTGTGTTCTCAAGGTTTTGTGTTGGGAAATAGTAAGCGTTTACTCTCCTATCAGACAAATAAAGAGAAAGGAGGAATGGGGATTATCTCTGATTTCCCAGCAATTCTCATTTTGAAATGTGTAATACTAAGGTGTTCAAGTTTTTTGACCCGCGATATTGGTTCACCTTTTTCT
>JASEHA010000011.1 GCA_030018795.1 bacterium | reverse complement strand
TGGAGCTGTGATGAAGCGTAGCGAATCACAGCTCCACCCCGCCGCCGCCCCCCACGAGGGTGGTTATCTATCAACACATACTATTATACGAGGCGAGAAGGCGAAAAAAAGGAAAATCACAATTTGTGCCAGTATTGAGTATAATGTGATTGCAATGACTAGTGCACTGGTGACTGGTGCACTGAGTATAACTGTACCTATTCGTTGGCTATGTGTCCCTCTAAGTACATATAGTCATGTCAAAAAATAGTCTTGCAATAAGTTAATATATTGATATGACAGTAATTATGAATCTTGCAGGGTATGCAGATAAATCTGGCATAACTTTTGCTATATAGAAAGTAAGTCTTTTCTGTGTGGATGGATGGGTAGCTTTGAATCTTAAAAGCTGTGATCCAATAAGAATAACCCCCATGTTGCAGGGCATGGGGGTTATTTTTTTTCAATCGACACTCTCCCTTTTTTCCTCTTGTTGAAAGGTGCTCACCATACTCGTAATCCACAATTTGAGAGCATTTGCTTGAAATAATTATTATCAGGTGATAATTTGAGGGCTGTGCTGAATTCAGAGGCAGCTTTATCGAATCTGCCCTGCTTGTAGTAAATAGACCCAAGATCACCGTGATAGCCTGGATTGTCTGGGGCAAGGAGAACAGCTTGCTTCATCATTTCCTCTGCCTTTGATAGTGAGCCTGCCTCAAAATAAAATCGACCAAGTGATGCTCTGGCAGTTACCAGATTTGAGTCGTATTTTACAGCTTTTTCCAGAGATGATATGCCGTCTGTCTTAAGTCCCTGTTGAAGTTGTAGTTCACCCAGTATCCTTAAGTATTCTGCATGTTCAGGATATATCTTTAGTGCCTTGCCTATCTCGTCCATTGCCTCTTTGTACTTGTTTTCATGAACAAAGATGGCGGCAAGGTTGTTGTGCGGGTCAGCAAAAAGCGGTTTTAACTCAAGGGCACGATTGCAGGCATCTATTGCCTTTTTCCTGGCAGAGGTGTCGCCATAAAGAACATATGCCTTGCCATAGGATGAGCTAAGGATGTTGTAATAATATGCATGGTAGGGATTAATCTTAACCGCATCCTCGGCTCGCTTGATGAGCAGGTTAAAGGAATCCCTTGACCTTTCTGATATGATAGAGTATGCTGCCAGCATTTCTCCGTAATAAAACTCTTCATTTGGGTTGTATTCCAATGCCTTTTCATACATGTAGACAGCCTGATCAGTATTCTGCTGCTGACTTAAGGCAAGGGCATTTTTGTAATATACATCAGCCGCACAGGCAAGAAAGGAATAACGGATGATGATAATGGATAAAAGAAGAAAAAATGTCGGCAGTCCTATCCTTAACAATGAGTTAATCTTAAGGGTATAACTACTGCCCTCAATATTTTTTATCCCAATACCAATAATACTTCCTGTTAATATCCAAAAAAATGCAGATGTAGGCACAACCCCAAACCCAACCTCATTCTGAATTAAATAGGAGAAAATGGCAGCTATCCCGGCCGAAACAAGCCATTTATCAGGGTATTTCATTCCCTTCCATAACCTGCCAACAAAAATGAAGAAGCTGACCAATACCCAGAGGTAGACAAAAAGACCAACAAGCCCGCGGGTAGCAGCAATATCCAGCATTTCATTGTGTGCCTTGTCTATCAAAACATTATATCCGCCCTCAGCATGGATAAATTTAAGCGTTTCATACCTGGTAGCTGCCATTCGAAAGGCATCAGGTCCTATCCCGAATATAGGGTTGTCTCTAATAACATTTATGGTTGTCTTCCATATCTGGATACGATTGGCAAAGGTGCCTGCTGCCTCAATCTTTTCTTTTCCCTGTGATTGAACAATACGGACGGTGCCTGTGAGTTTTGGGAGTGGTGATGTTTTTTCATGCAGACAGAGTCCGATGGTAATAAGAAGAAGCATCGATCCATAGATTGCGGCTATCTTTCGCTTTTTCCATAGCTCTACCCTGTTTAAGATGAGAAATATTATCAACCCGATTAAAAAGCCAAGAAACCCGCCACGATTTTTGGTGATTATCAGACAGATATATATGATGAGACTGCCAATACCAACAATGATTTTTTGCCCTTTTCCCTTAAAAATAGGGTTAGTGGTATTTTCATTGTTTTCATTGCCCTCAAAAAGCAGCCCAAGCCCAAGGAATATCACCATAGCCATATAGCCGCCAGCATAGTTTTGATTGCCAAAGAAGGAAATAGGTGTCCCTCCGCTGCCCCATCTGGAAAGGTCAATCCCAAATGGTTGGAGTATGCCGCAAATAGCAGCAATAACCCCAATACATACAACAAGCAGCATCCCTTTTTTCATTAAGGCGGTCTCTCTGACAAAATGAATGCATATGTAGCACAATGCTGCGTAATTTAGCAAGGTAAGCAGCCCTTCATGACGCTTATATTCACCAATCAGGCTTAGGTGCGGAATGAGCGAAAAGCAGGTTGATAGGATACAGCTCAATAAAAAAGCAAGTAATGGAATATCGATAGGTGTCTTGAGCACCATTATCTTAGCGTTGATGCCTGCCTTGATTGACCAGATAAGCAAACATCCACAGCTAATCACCCACATCCAGACAACCTTGGTCAATTCAATACTTGAGAATCTGGGGTCAATGATCAGGGGTGTGCCGATGAGGATCAGTAATAGCCCCCATTGGATAAGGGTTTCGTCTATTCCAGCAAATGAGGCAGCACCCCTGTCAGGCATTCCGGGTTTATGAGCCTGCATTGGTTTTTTGTGCTTTTTCATGAAAATCAGCCCTTGTAGTAGAAGTCAGAAGTTAGAAGTCAGAATTCAGAAGCCAGAAGCCAGAATGTAACTCAAGCTTTCAGCTTGAGTATTATAAGTTGCAAATATTAGAAGCCTATCCTGCCACAATTCTGACTTCTGGATTCTGAATTCTGGCTTCTGGCTTCTGACTTCTTCATTAATTCCACATATTCTCGAAATACATCCTCTACATCCCTCATGCTTTTTGATGCAATCAAATGCTTTCTTAGTTCCCGTGATCTGGGTAGATTATGGGTATAGAAGACAAGGTGTTTTCTCATTCGTCGTATTCCTGAATATTCGCCATATTTTTCTATAGATTGCTTTAAGTGGGTCATAGCAAGGGACAATCTTTCAGCTGCATCTGGCTGCTGTGAGTTTGGGAGTTGATGAGTTAGTGAGTTAATAACTGCATCATGTTGAAACATCGCTGCATCCTGAAATATCCATGGATTTCCGAGTGCTCCTCTGCCAATCATAATCGCATCACACCCTGTTTGTTGAAACATCCTGGCAGCATCCTGTGAACCGAGGACATCCCCATTTCCTATGACAGGGATATGGGCATTTTCCTTAACCTGTCTGATCCAATCCCAGTTTGCCATTCCTTTATACATTTGAGCACGCGTCCGAGGATGAATAGTAACAAAGGATACCCCACAGGATTCAAGCATATTTACTACAGATACAGGGTTCTCTGACTCCTTATCCCAGCCAGACCTTATCTTGGCTGAAACAGGTAGGTTAACCGCATTTACCACACGGCTGACTATTTTACTCATTAGAGGAATATCCCTTAGAAGTGCTGATCCCTCGTTTTTATTGACAACCTTTTTCACTGGACAGCCAAAATTCAGGTCAATAACATCTGGATGAAATCTTTCGGCAACAATAACAGCTGCCTCAGCCATAACATCAGGATCCGAACCACAGAGCTGGATACCAATAGGTCGTTCCTCTTCTGTAAATTCCATCATCTCAAAGGTTTTTTTATTTTTATAGGTAATTGCTCTGGCACTTATCAGGTCAGTAAATACCATAGCTGCCCCAAACCGTTTGCATATCATTCTAAATACAGAATCAGTAAAACCAGCCATTGGAGCAAGGATTAACCTGCCAGATAGGTTCAAATTTATGGGTATCATGGACATTGCCTCAGAGAAGAGAATTGGTGTGTAGGATTGGTTAGTAGGGAACGGTCTCGACCGTTCCCTGGTTTTTTGTGATTTGTAGTGAGGGCATTTAGACTCGAGATTTTAATGCCAAGACGCTAAAGATACAATTAAAACGCACGAAGGTGCTCACACTACATATGTTATGTCACCACATAAGGTAATAAGGCTACAACTCGTGCCTGTTTTATAGCAGTGCTGACCATACGTTGATGTCTGGCACAATTCTTTGATGCCCGACGATGCATTATCTTGCCTCTTTCGGTAATATACCTTTGCAATGTGCCAATATCCTTATAGTCTACAGACTCGACCTTGTTTACACAGAACCTGCATACCCTTCTTTTAAGTGGCTTACGAAAATTTTTCTTACCTTTTTTATTATCCATCATAGCCTGTCTTTCTCCTTTTACTGGTACTATTTTTGTAACTATTCTCACCGCAGAGGACACAAAAGACACAGAGAATGCGGTGAGTAGCAACTAAAACGGAACATCATCACCCTTATCATCTTCATAGGAAGGAGGGTATCCCATATCACTTTTGTTTGTTTCCTGATATTCATCCCCATATCCTTCATGAGCGTCCCTTCTTCCAAGAAATTGAACACGATCTGCTACTACCTCAAGAACACTTCTCTTCTCGCCACTTGTAGTAACCCATGAGCGTTGCTGGATACGGCCTTCAAGCAATACAGGGCTTCCTTTACTCAGGTATTTGTTGCAGCTTTCTGCCTGTTTTCCCCAAACGATAATCGGAATAAAACTAACCTCTTCCTTTTTTTCGCCAGTCTGGGTTATAAAATTGCGATTTACCGCTACTCCAAAATGAACCACTGGTTGTCCGCTTGGTATATGCCGCAACTCTGGATCCCTTGTTAAATTCCCGGCTAAAATAACTCGATTATAATTTGCCACTGCTTTGCCCCCTTTTGCCCCCTTTAGTCGGATATTACATATTGCGTAGAGACTGCCTTGTCTCTACGCATCAACGGCTGTCTCTTTAGACTCTATATTCTCTACGGGCTCTACGTTTTCTACATTCTCTGCAGTCTTTTCACTAACTTTTCCTTTGCTTTTATTATCCTTAGCCTTAATCAGCTCAAATTTTTTTGTAGTCATATACCTTAAGATAGGCAAAGATATTCTGAGCAAACCTTCCAATTCAGGGATAATATTCTTTGAAGCATCAAAGTAAAGAAGGTAATAAAACGCCTCCTTGTGTTTATCAATAGGATACGCCAACCTTCTTAAACCCCATTCCTTTAATCCTTCGATAGTACCGCCTTCTTTTGTGATAAGTGCCTCTATTTTACTAAATAGTTTTTCCAAATCATCCTTTTTAGTTTCTGGATTTACAACCAACATACATTCATATTGCTTCAATGGACTATTGTCACCTCCTTATAACATTTACTAATCTGCTATAGTATAGCATATTAATTTAATTTTATCAAGAAAAATTTTCGAGTAGAGAACCAAAATCTTGAGTCTCTAACTGGTATTGATTTTATCCTCATTTCTGATAACAAACCGCAGCATCAAGGGGGTGATTAATACAGAAACGATTACCACAAGTATTATGGCTGAAAAGACATCTTTGGTTAGCACCCCCAGATTAAGACCAACTGAGGCAATGACTAAGGTCAACTCATTTCTCGGGATAAGGGCAATGCCCATAACCAATGAATCCCTGAGATTAAACCTGCTTATCTTCCCGCCTATAAACCCGCCCATTATCTGACTTGCAATAGTCAAAAGGACAAGCACCCCTCCAAATAGCCCGACATTGCCTATTGACTTGAAATCAAACAAAAGTCCGATATTGAAGAAAAAGAATGGAACAAAGAATCCATTGGAAATACCGCTTATCCTGTAACTTATTGTTTCTGTCTTAAACCTTGGGATTATGGAGATAGAAATACCAAATAAAAAGGCACCAATAATAGCACTCAGCCCCATCCTTTCTGTAAGATAGGCAAACATAAAGAGTATGCCGATGATGATAGCAAAGCTTGCCTCTTCCACAATCATTCTGTCTATTAATCGAGAGAGCCATAAAAAAACATATTTGCTGGCTAAAAATATCAATAAACCAAAACCAACTGTCTCAAGGAAAATAATACTAATGGTAGGGAATGAAATATTGCCTGTTTGAACAATCCCCATGACAATGGAGAGGATAACCATGCCCATAAAATCGTCTATAACAATTGCAATAAGAATCGTACTTCCAATCACAGTAGCCAGATACCTCATGTCAATCAGAGAACGAAGGCTGACCCCAATACTGGTAGTAGACATGGCCAGACCAACCAACAATGCCCCATTGATTGGAGAAGACTGATGAAAGATTGTTGATGAGAAAATCATTGCTGCCAGAAAGCCGCCAAGAAAGGGAAAGCTTGTTCCCAGAATAGCTGCTGGCAGGGCTCTGATAATAGAGCCAGAAAACCTCTCCAGTTCAATCTTTTCAAATCCTATGGAAAACAACAAAAAGATAATGCCTATCTCTCCAAGAAGTTTGATCGCTGCAGCAGAATGGGTAAGATTGCCATCTCCGGTAGAAATAATGATAAGTCCCAGCCCAGGACCAAGAATAACCCCTAAGATAATCTCGCCAAAGATAGACGGAAGGCTTATCCTTTCAAATGCCTCTCCAATAAGCTTGATAAGGATTAATATTATGCCTATGGTGAAGATGACATCCATGTTCATAACTCCAATGGTATTCCTTAAACTCGATGTTCAAGTTTTTAATCTACGATTTTTTCAGCCAAAAATAGATGAGTGAAACGAAGTTTCACTCAGGTCCTCCACATTACGAATTGAATGCATCAAGTAGTACACAATAAGAGACATGAAAGACGTTGCAATTAGTTTCTCACGGTGTCATGGTGACTGGTGCACTTGTCTTGGTCACCAGTAAAAACTTGAACATCGAGTTAAAGGTGTTAAAGAATCAATTATTCCCTGTGTTTGATAGCACAAGACATTCTTGTCTTGAGCCAATACTTCACAGACAGGAGTCTTGTGCTGCTACAACCCCATCATACCTAAGATACGACCAACAACATCTATCTTGCCTACTATCCCTACAACATGTTTATTTTCAATTACAGGGATACTCTGTATCTTATGCTCAAACATGAGATATGCTGCCTCATCTACTGTATCATCAGGGGAAAGGGTTATGGGATGAAAGCTCATGATTGAGCGAATGCTCGGAATACCCATAAAGCATTTTTCAACCAGCAGCCTATTTTTGGTTGAGCCATGAAACAGAATGAGCTTTAATAGATCTGTCTGGGAGATAATGCCAACAAGTTCGTTATCTTCATCTATTACCGGAAACGAAAGGTAGTCATACATCTCAATATCTGCCGCAAACTCAAGGAATTGTCCGTCCTCTTTAACCGTAACCACATCACGGCTCATAATATCTCGCACTTTTTTTTTACCAAAATCCTTGCATTTTTCCATTATCGCATAAAAATCGATTCGTTTGGACATAAATACCTCCTTGTTAGTAGTGTCGTGTCAACCCCATCAATTGTCGTATAGTAGGGGCAGGAGAGAGCCTCTCTGGCAGGAGTGAGCCACTCTGGCAGCCTGATGACTGGTGACTGGTGCCCTGGTGACTGGTGAGCCGTTAGTATTAAACAACCCCTCGAACCACCTCTATGTAACTCAAGCTTCCAGCTTGAGTACTATAAAACACAAGCAAGATGCTTGTGCTACTAAGGAGGACTAACTGCTAACAGCTTCTTCCTCCCTCCAGCTCCTTTTGCAGCAGCTGCAGATCTATCCATGCATCTTTTTTCCATGCAGGGTGATAAAGCAGGGCTGCAGGATGATATGTGGGCAAGAGCTTAATCCCCTGATAATCAAAGAATTTGCCACGCAGGGTGCTTATCCCATTTTCTGTTTTGAGCAATGTTTTGGCAGCAAAATTTCCCAGACACAGGATAATCTTTGGCTTGATAACTCTAATCTGGGCAATAAGATATGCATTACATGCCACAATCTCATCGTGATTAGGGTTTTTGTTGTTTTCCGGACGACATTTTACGACATTGGTGATATAAACATCTTTTCTTTCAATATGAATAGCAGCAAGCATCTTAGTCAATAGCTGCCCTGCATCCCCAACAAATGGCTGACCTTTTATATCTTCCTGTGCACCTGGTGCCTCCCCAATAATCATTAATCTTGCTTCAGGATTACCAATACCAAAAACAATATTTTTCCGATATTGTGCCAGATGACATCTTTTACAACCTTGAATCGATTCTTCAATCTCTTCAAGTGTATCAATATCTAAGTTGTCTAAAGGTTCTTCCCCTTTTACAACAGCAGCTACCAAAGGCTGCCTCTTTCTGCCAGAGGATAAGGGAGCAATCTCCTCTCTGACATGGGCTGCCATAGAGGCAGCACCTCTGGCAGAGGTAGCACCCCCGGCAGAGGCAACACTCCTGGCAAGTATCGGTGATAGTATCCTTACCCCTGTCTCTTGCTCGATATATCTTCTGATTAGCTTAAGCAATTGAACGTATTCCTGATGCAAATCAAGCATGTCCACTGTATCCTCATTTGTAGCTAACTGCTTTTTCTTAAAACCGTATCTCTATCGCATGATACGGACATGCCTTAAGGCACAATCCACAAACTATGCATCTGTCAGAGTTAAACGAAACCAGCATCTTACTGCGATCAACGCTTAGAGCATGAGAAGGGCACAAAGGGATACAGGCGGTGCAATGGATACATCTTTGTTCATCCCATATTACATCCTGAGCCAGTGCCTCACTGGTTACGCCTAATTTCTTAAGATAGTCTATACCATTATGGAGCATCTCTTTTTGTCCGCTTATCTCTACCACCATTTTCCCCTCTTCATTAGGAGACACCTTGGCACTCAGGATATTAACCATTAACTCATAATCTCGAATTAAATGATATGTGATTGGCTCTTCAATGCTTTCTTTGGGAAAGGTTAAAACAACTCGTTTTTTCATAATGCCTTCTCCTTTAATGCCTTCAGGCTTATCCCAGAATCCACGGATGGCAGGGATGCTACCTTCTCGGTCAAAAGGAAATCACCCTTTCGTATCCATTCCTTAAGTATTTCGGCTATTTCTCTTGCTTTGGCATAGCTTGAGAGTCCGCCTGTGGGAATCTGTTTGCCATTTACGACAATGCTTCCTTTTTTGAGCTGGCTATAATTTACCTCAGCCAGAACATCTGGTTCTCTTTGCGGATAGGTTGAGCTATAATCTACTACAGGGGCATAGATAGCTTCATCCCTGACAGCTGTAAATTGACATATCTCTTCATTAAGAATAGGAATAGGTATGCCAATCCCTACAGCCATGCTAACCCCATAGCCTGTCATGCTCACACCCTTGAGCCAATTTGGGCTCATTTGTTTCAAATCACCCATAACAGCTAATGTGCCGGCTCCTCTTTTGGGCACCTTGTTTTCACCACGCAACGCGCAGGGATTGTGTTGTGTCCCTTGCCAGACAACATAACCTATCCCGCCACCAAGAAATATTCTGGTTCCAATGCCAATGGTAAGATATAGCGGATCATTAAGTAGTGGAGATAGTTGCCCGGCACTGGAATAGTTGGCATTACCCATTCGCGGCTGCAAAACACCCATATAGGTATATATGACCTTATCAGAAAGATTTACGCCTACATTATAGTTTTGGTATGCATTTCTTGGGTTAAAGAGTACAGCCTCATTCATATCATTGAGATTGATAATGGTTTCTATCTCTTTTTTGGGATAACAATCTGTGCCGTAAGAAATAGCCTTAAGCCGGACATCCTTGCCAGCAACCAGATCCTCGATAACATGAGCACCGCCATACTTGAATGCCCCCGGATAAATGGTATTGGTTGGGTCATCCTCAGATAGCTCTGTAGCTCCTAAGTAAGCATCAACCGCAGCCAATCCACCATAAGCAGGGATATTGTTTAGCCAGATCTTTTGTGCCCTAATTCTTGGCCTGGAATGACCAAAGTTAAAGTAAAAACCAGAGGAGCACATTGGACCAAAGGTAGCGGTAGTGACTACATCCACATCCCTGGTTACTTGAGCAACCCCTTTTTTATCTACAAGATCGATAATCTCTTCAGCAGTGACAACCACTGCATCACCCTTTTTAATCCGTTCATTAATCTCAGCAATTGTCTTTGGCATCTATATCATCTCCTTTAGTCTGGATGATTATTTGGCTAATCTTGCGGCAATAATCTCAGCTGACCGTTTTCCTGAAAGCAGCATACCACCAAATATTGGTCCCATTCTTGGTCCCCCAAATACAGCATTGGCTGACATACCAGCTACAAAAACACCAGGATATATTTCCTTAGTATTTTCTACAATAGTACGCTCACCAACATCTGCCCACATAGGCTTTTCTCCCAGCATCTCTCCTGTTTCAGTAAGAAGCTTTTTGCCAATCTTTCGTACAATTATTCCAGCCACCTCTGCCGCATGACCGGTTGAATCAATTATAGCCTTTGCTCGAATAGTAAGCGGGTCAATATGCAGTTTTGCCATAGTAACCGCAGTCCAGTTTAACACCAGACCAGTAACACTACTGCCGGCAGCAGACCTTCTGCCGGCATTGTCTTCCTGACGAATCATCACATCCTCAACCCCAATAAGGTTAAATATCTTTAAGCCTGCCTTGATAGCACCAGAACAAAGTGTGGTAACTGTTTCTAATGAATTAGTAAGAAAATATCCTTCTTGATACTCGTCTGTCCTTATCCCAAACTCATCAAGGATTGGCTTTGATTCCTGCTGGAATACGCACTTATTATACATCATGCCGCCACCCCACATACCACCGCCGATAGAAAGGTTGCGTTCAAACAGCACTGTTTTTAATCCCTTTTTTGATAGATAATAGCCTGCTGTCAAACCGGCTGGCCCACCGCCAACAATAGCTACATCAATCTCTAATGAGTCAAGCAAATCCTTGCTCCAGCTATCTACGATTGCCCTTGTAATAATAACATCATCTAATTGCATGAAAAATCCTCCTTTATGTGATTAGCTGTTAGCAGTTAGCAAAGCTAACCAGCTAATCCTTTAGCTACCTACTACCTTGCAGTTCCCTATCCATCCCTACCAAATCATCGATTGTGGTTGAATCTAATACCTCAGCCATCTTTTCTCCAACCCTTTTCCAGAGCAGTCTGGCAGCACATTTTGAGGCTCGACCGCACTCTTTCTTGCTTATTTTGGGGTCAATACAGAAAACAGGGTCAATATAGTCTTCCAATATCCTGATTATATCCCCGGCTGTAATCAATGATGCCTCTTTTGCCAATCGATAACCACCAGCCGGCCCCCTGATACTTTCTATTAAACCTGCCTTTCTCAATCTTACTATCAACTGTTCAATATATTGAGGAGAGATATCTTGATTGTTTGATATCTCCCTGACAGATACAACCTTCCCTTTTTCATGGAGTCCCAACTCAATCATGACACGAATTGCATACCTACCCTTTGTAGAAAGCCACATATTAATATCATCTCCTAATTTAGCAATTCAAAAAACACAAAGAAATTATAACATAATTGAGTAATTTTGTCAACAATTATTTTTATGCTCTTGTAATGGGTCAGGCGACAGGCTGTGTAAAAACTCAAAAATTTATGAGTCAATCCCACAATCTTCACATTTTGCAAAAAAAAAGATGGCATTAGTAATAATGCCATCTTTTTCAAGGTTAAAATTTACTTATAATTTAAGAATTGAATAGAGATATAACATTTTGTGGCTCTACTGCTTTTACCACAGATTAAACAACAACGAAACCCGATGGGTGTCATGTTCTGCCAGATCGCCCCAGGGAACATAGGCATAATCAACTGTAACAACAGGGTGTTTATAACCAATCCCGGCTGTAATTCCATCGCCTTCGTCAATCTTAGAATTATATCCAGCCCTGACAGCAAAGGATTTGCCTATCAAATATTCGCATCCAAGGTTAAACTTAGCATCATTATCCCTTGCCTTGGTAATATCCATAGCAACAGTCAGGTTGTCATCCAGCATGGTGTATGCTGCTCCGACCTTGAGCATTAATGGTAATGGGTCGCCATCCTTATTAAACTTTATCTTATTGCCAACATTCTGGATTGTTCCGCCAACAGTCAGGTTTTCAACCGGTGTTTTACTTAAAACACCAATGTCAATGGCCAGTCCATTGGCATCATGGCTGTCAATCTTACTTTGCAAAAATTTACCGCTTACGCCAACCAAAAGCTTGTCAGAAAGCTTCAAGCCATAGCCACCGATAAGAGACATATCATAGGCATTAAAAGTACCAGTTTTGCTTGGAGAATCCAGATACTTATCAATATCCCCTGTTCCCAAGTAAGTAAGTCCAGCACATATTGCCCCTTTCTTAAATGGAGACGCAAAGCTAATATGATCATAATAGGTTTCAACCAGCCATGTGTTGTGCATCACATTTATTTGCCGACGGTCAAGATTAGCCAGTCCTGCTGGATTCCAGTAAACAGCATTGGCATCTGCTGCTACAGCTGTAAATGCCTCACCCATACCAATTGCCCTTGCTCCTACCCCAAGCTTCAGAAAGTTCTCCGCAGATGTACCCTTTCCACCTGCCTCGCAATAGATACTTCCGACAACAAACACACCCACACAAATCAAACCACTCAGCACCCTTTTTATCATTGCCCTCGCCTCCTTAAATAGAATTGTAGAACATCTGATATAAAGACGCAAAATCTTGCGTCTCTAATCCTTATTATTATACAACACGAATTTTGGCGTCCCCAGGGGGATTTGAACCCCCGCCGCCACCTTGAAAGGGTGGTGACCTAACCCCTAGTCAATGGGGACACATTGCTTATATTTATATAATACCATAAAATATAGAAAAATGCAAGCAAAATTTTGATATTTTGTCAAGTTTTCAACCTACGATTCTTTCAGTCAAAAATAGATGAGTGAAACGAAGTTTCACTCAATCCTCCACATTACGAATTGAATGCATCAAGTAGTACACAATAAGAGACATGAAAGGCGTTGCAATCGTTTTTATCAAATCCTACTTGCTCGCCTTCTTGCCTTCTTGCTCGACAATTTCCTCCTACTACTTTCCTCAAACAATTCGGAATCAACAAGTAGCAGCCTTTTTTATCATGCCTTGCTCTCTTCCATTACGAATTGAACGCATCAAGTAGTACACAATAAGAAACATGAAAGGCATTGCAATCAGTTTCCCACCTACCCAGTGCACCAGTCACCAGAACACCAGGTACCAGGACACCAAGACACCGTGAGAAACTGATATTTAATGAAAAAAGGATTGCGACCGACTGATGCTCTGATGCTCTGGTGACTGGTGTTCTGGTGACTGATGCTCTTCCTACAATACCGTATGCGTCAAGATATTCACCCTATTTTCAAACACCTCAATAAATCCCTTATCAACAGTAAATTCACTATAGTTTCCACCTTGTTTAATCCGTATTTTACCTGCCTTTAAGGTAGATAAGACTGGCGTATGCTGGGGCAAGAAACCTAATTCTCCATCTTCACCCGGAACAATAATCATCTCTGCCTGCCCTTCTGCCACAAGCCGCTCTGGGGTGATTAACTTAAAATTCATGGACATAAAAACACCTATCCTTACTTTTCCTTACCTTAGCTGTTCTGCCTTTTCCAGAACATCCTGTATCCCGCCAACCATATAAAATGCCTGTTCAGGAACATCATCATATTTGCCTTCACATATCTCTTTGAACCCTTTGATAGTTTCTGAGAGTTTGACATATTTGCCGGGTGTACCGGTAAATGTCTCTGCTACAAAGAATGGTTGAGATAAAAATTTCTGGATCTTTCTTGCCCGATAGACCAGCATTTTATCCTCTTCTGTAAGCTCATCCATACCAAGGATAGCAATGATATCTTGAAGTTCTTTATATCGTTGAAGTACCTGCTGCACCTTTCGGGCTGTTTGATAATGGTCTTCACCAATAATCTTTGGGTCAAGGATACGAGATGTGGAATCTAATGGATCAATAGCCGGATATATCCCCAGCTCAGCTATCTGACGGGAGAGAACAATGGTAGCATCCAGATGTGCAAATGTTGTTGCCGGAGCAGGGTCAGTCAAATCATCTGCAGGCACATAAACAGCCTGAACAGATGTAATTGAGCCTCGTTTGGTAGAGGTTATCCTTTCCTGTAATGCCCCAATATCTGTGCCAAGCGTAGATTGATACCCTACGGCAGAAGGCATTCTACCCAATAGGGCAGATACCTCTGAGCCTGCCTGAATAAACCTGAATATATTATCAATAAACAGAAGAACATCCTGATTTCTTTTATCCCTGAAGTATTCAGCTACAGTTAAAGCGGTGAGGGCAACCCGAAATCTTGCACCCGGTGCCTCTTGCATCTGTCCATAGACCAGTGCTGTCTTGGATATAACACCGCTTTCCTTCATCTCTAACCACAGGTCATTTCCCTCTCTGGTTCTCTCTCCTACCCCGCCAAACACTGACACACCACCATGAACAGTGGCTACATTATTAATCAATTCCATGACAAGTACGGTCTTACCCACACCAGCACCGCCAAATAAACCAACCTTGCCGCCCTTAGCAAATGGAGCAAGCAGGTCTACAGCCTTTAACCCTGTTTCAAACATTTCACGCACTACCTCTTGCTCTATGAAGGGTGGTGCTGGCTTATGAATTGGTGAATATTCAGGGTTCTGGATTGGTCCAAGGTTATCCATAGGTTCGCCCCATGGTCCCATGACCCTGCCCAGTGTTCCCTCTCCTACAGGCACAGAGATGGATGTGCCTGTATCAATGGATTCCATCCCTCGACGCAATCCCTCTGTATGTCCCATGGCAATGGTTCTGACTACATTACCACCCAGATGCTGGGCAACCTCAGCCACCAGATCCAACTCTCCCTGTCTGGGAATCTTTATAGCATTATAGATTGCTGGAAGCTCTGTTGCTCCACTGAATTCAATATCTATGATTGGTCCCAAAACCTGCTTTATACTACCAGTCAAACCCATCTCACATTCCTCCTCGTAAATAAATTAGGAATAGAACACGAATTTTTCACGGATTAAACGGATGAGCACGGATAAATTTTTTAATAAAAAATCTGTGAAAAATCCGTCTAATCTTATGTCTCTGTGTTCTATTCTCAACCTGCTAATGCCTCTGCTGCACCGACAATCTCTGTTATTTCCTTTGTAATCCCAGCCTGTCTTGCCCGATTATAACTCAGGGACAGGGCATCTATCATCTCACCAGCACTCTTTGTTGCTGACTCCATAGCCACCATTCGAGCTGAGTGTTCAGCTGCAGCTGACTCTAATAATATCCTTTGTATCTGAATAGCAATATCCTGAGATAGAAGCTGTTCTACAACACTATTAACAGATGGCTCATAGAGATAATCTGTAATAAACCTGCTTGATGGATGTGTTCCATCTATCGATGATGCAGCCATAGGCTCAATAGGCATGAATTGTTTTATTGTTGGGCATTGTTGAAAGACAGACTTAAACTCATTATACGAAACATATACTCGATCAAATCTATGGCTCAAATATAGCTCAATGATCTCTTTAGCTATTTTCTCACATCCCTCATAGGTTATCTTATCAGGCATGGGATGATTTGAGACCATCTTCCAATCCATATGCTTAAAATACAACATCCCCTTTTGACCAATGCAGATAATGGCTGTTGGTATGGTTTGCTGCATCAGGAAATTAAGGGTATTTTTGGTAATGCTTGCATTAAATCCGCCACACAACCCCCTTTGCGAGGTAACTATAACAACCAATTGCTGCTGAACATCCCTGAATGTTAGCAATGGATGGGTATCTTTTTCTGCTCGCATGGCAACGCTTGATAGTATCTGTTCCATGGATCTGGCATATGGTCTTGCAGAAAGTATTGCTGTCTCTGCCTTTTTCATCTTAGCCGCAGACACCAGCATCATGGCTCTGGTTATCTGCCTGATATTCTTGATTGATCTAATCTTTCGTTTAACACTGGCAACACTTAACATGGTTATTTATCCTCAAAATAGCATAATATCATAATGTAGTAAGCACCTTCAGGTGTGTCTTAAGCATCGATATGGATTGGTCTAAAAGACCCTTACTCCAGACTGCATAACCTACCCTAATATTGATGTTTTCCTCTTCCCCTGTATCTCAGGAAAGATATGCTCCTTAAATTCCTGTATACATGACTTCAGGTTTGCATCAATAATATTCGTAATCTCTTTTTGTTCAGCGATATGCTGCTCTACTGCCGGATGTTTTTGCTCCATAAATTTCAGGAACTCTTCTTCAAATAACTGGCAATCGGAGACAGGAATATCATCCAGATAACCATTTACGCCAGCATAAAGGATAATTATCTGTTTTTCAACAGGCATGGGAACATATTGTCCTTGTTTGAGAAGTTCAATCATTCGTTTACCACGATTAAGGACATGCTGTGTAGCTGCATCCAGGTCACTGGCAAACTGAGCAAATGCTGCCATTTCACGATATTGTGCCAACTCTAACCTCAAACGGCCAGCTACCTGTTTCATTGCCTTTATCTGAGCAGAGGAACCCACCCTTGAGACAGAAAGCCCAACATTAACCGATGGTTTAATCCCAGCATAAAATAATTCACTATCAAGGTATATCTGTCCATCAGTGATAGAGATGACATTGGTAGGAATATAGGCTGAGACATCACCAGCCTGAGTCTCAATGACTGGTAAAGCAGTTAGGCTTCCACCGCCCTTTTCCTTACTCAGTTTAGCTGCCCTTTCCAATAATCTGGAATGCAGATAAAAGATATCCCCTGGATAAGCCTCTCTTCCTGGTGGTCTTCTTAGAAGCAAGGACATCTGTCGATAAGCCGTAGCATGTTTAGAAAGGTCATCATATATAACAAGGGCATGTTTGCCTTTATCCCTGAAATACTCACCCATAGCACAGCCTGCATATGGGGCAATATATTGGAGTGATGCTGGATCACTGGCAGTAGCTGAAACAATGGTCACATAATCCATACACCCACGAGCCTCTAACGTCTTAACCGCATGAGCTACGGTTGACTGTTTTTGTCCGATAGCTACATAGATACAGTAAACATTCTTACCCTTTTGATTAAGGATAGTATCTATCAATATGGCTGTTTTTCCGAGCTGTCTGTCACTAATGACCAGCTCTCTTTGTCCCCGTCCAATAGGAATCATGGCATCTATGGCCTTTATTCCGGTCTGGATCGGTTCCCTGACCGGCATACGATCTACTACCCCTGGAGCCCTATTTTCTATAGGGTTAAATACCTCAGCCTTGATTGGTCCCTTACCATCAATAGGCTGACCAAGGGCATTTACCACCCTGCCCAGCATACATTCCCCTGCCGGGACATCAACCACCTTGCCGGTTAATTTAGCGGTATTCCCTTCCTTTATCTCCACATCCGAGCCCATAACCACTGCTGAAACGGTCTCTTCCTCTAAATTCAATACCATGCCATGGATACCACTTGAAAACTCAATCAGTTCTCCGGCCATAGCATTTTCAAGCCCATAAATCCTGGCAACATTATCACCAATCTGAACAACTGTCCCAATCTCTGCCACATTAAGCTCTTTTTTATATCTCTGAATCTCGTCTTTTATAACCGAACTTATCTCTTCTGACCTAATCATTTCTCCTCCTATTTATGCAGGTGCAGCGTTTTGTTAGCAAACCTATAACTCGATGTTCAAGTTTTTTCTTATTGAACCGCTTTTGAGCAAATAAAACCACAAGCAGGATGCTTGTGATACTGAAATGGCAGAGACAAGCTCTGCAGATACAAAGTAAGTCAAGCTTCCAGCTTGACAGATAGGAGATACCACAAGTCCTACAGTTCGACCAATCAGGGCGGGAAGGCGAGAAAACCTTGCCACTACTGTTTCACTGCTAAAGTGCCAAGGTGGCAAAAAACTTGAACATCGAGTGTTAATAATTATTATCTATTATCGCTCTTTTCCAATCCCAGCCTTCAATCTATCCAAACATCCACGCACGCTTCCATCAATAACCTTATCCTTTAATCTGATTATTAATCCGCCAATAATCTCTGGCTCTACCTGCATCTTCAGTTTTATCACGGAAGGGACAGGAAATATCGTTTGAAATAGTTTACTCTTTAGTGCATCCTGTTGAGCAGAACTAAGTGGTATGGCAGAGGTTACGATAACGGTGACTATATTCTTCTGATTATCTGCCATTCGCAGATAAGAGCCAGCTATTTCCTGAATCAAATC
>JASEHA010000119.1 GCA_030018795.1 bacterium | reverse complement strand
CCTTTTAATGCCGTTTGGCAAGTTTTTTCTACTGAAATCTCCAAAACCCATGTCAAATCTGAAACTGTTTGCAACGCTCTCTTAAAAAAGGGGCTGTAGCCCTCCCCTTTTGATTACTACTAAAAAGTTAGTAATAATCCTCTTGTATTAAGTAATGAATCTTATGCTGCCTTTCTATCTTTTCCCATGATTGTATCGGAAAGATAGGATTTTACATCATCTGCCGGTGGAATAACACCCTCCCATCTGGCTAAAAGAATGTCAGTATCCATGAGAATCGTTGTCGGAATCTTCACTACCTCATGATACGCACCCTCAGCAAGCCCTTCGGATGTTTCCATGTCATAGAAGCACAGATTCACACTATCGCTGATATCCCATCGCTTCAAGTAAAAATCGAGCTGCTTCATGCTTGTCTTGCACCCACTACATTCTTTTGTTCCAAACACCTTAAATTCCATAAGTTTCCCCCCCCAGCTTCTATATTTAATTAATTTACAAATAATTAGCTTGTAACACAAGCATCCTGCTTGTGACTTATAAAACTCAAAGCCAAAAGCTTGAGTTACAATCCGCTTCTGTATCGACCATGTAATTCTGCTATCTTACCCTTATTCCAACCGGATACCTTAGAAAAATACCCTGTTACCCGGGTAATCCCTTCAACATGTGTATCCCCACAAAATGGGCAATGATCCTTTAATCCCCTGACAACCTTTCCACAGATATTGCAAGAGGTAAACTCTGGCGAAAATGCAATTTGAGCATTTTGTGTATTCCTGAACACCTTTTTCACAAAGTTGGCTACTGATTCAGGTGATGGTTGAGATTCACCAAGCCATATATGGGTTAATGCCCCAGCCTCAATCAGATTATGAAATATCCCTTCCTTTTTTACCCGATCAATAGGATTTGTTGCCTCGGCAATGTTCAGGTAAGTAGAGTTTGTATAATATATCTCATTATTTTCTATATTTCCCTTGACTATATTTACTGCCTGTTCATGATAATGCTCTATATCTAATTTAGCAAAGCGATAGGCAGTAGATTCTGCCGGTGTTTGCTCCAGAACAAACCGCATCCCATATTCATCTGAAAACTTTTTACAGAGAAGATGAAGATGGGCTATTACCTTTAACCCAAACTTCAATGCCTTTTCAGATTCATGCATTTGAAACCCTGTATGGAATTGAATCATCTCATTCAACCCAAGCAAGCCTATCAAATAGGTTGCCCGCTGCATCCTGAGATATGGCTCACCCTCCTTTTTCATGGTCAGTAAGGAAAGACACCCTTCATGGTCAAGGCTGAGCAGGCTCTCGATAAAAGACCTCTTCTGCATATGAGCCTTAACCGATAAAGCCAACAAATCATCTAAATGCTTGAGCAATTTCTCTTCATCCCAATTGGCTACATATGCTACCCTTGGAAGATTCAGGGTAATATTTTGAAGGGCTGTATACCTCATCTTCCATGGATGCTTTGCATCCTCAATATCTGATGCCTCAAGCTTAAAGCTTAAACGGCAGCATTCTGAGATCTTTGCTGTTTCCCCTCGATCAAAGACAAAGTATGTGTTTCCCATAGAGCTGGCCACATCACAGATATGAAGCAAGAACTTCTCATGACCAGGTGTCTTAAAGAATTTTTCTGTAATATGTACCAACGGCTTTGGAAAGAAAAACGGTCGTCCACTGCCATCCCCTTCTTTATAAACATCAAATAGTGCCCAAACAAACTGCTGAGCCTCATTGATATATTCTGAATATGTTTTCCCTGTATATTGCCCGCCAGGACCAATTGCCTCAACATTTTCAAAGTGCTTGGGCACCTCCCAGTAGAGATTGATGTCAGAGAATATTGCCTGTCCACCCCGTGCCACACTCTGTTGAGAATACTCAAATATCAGCATTTGAGCCAATTGATGCATATCTTTATCAGACATCCCTACCAGAAATGGGGCAAAGAAAAGATTGACCGCATCCCAGCCAATTGCTCCGGCAAAGTGTCCCTGTAAGGCAGCTGAATACTTAACCATATGGGCTAATAATGTTTCTGGATGTTTTGCCGGTTTGGCAACAGACAGGGCATTAGTCAAATCCAGTCCATATTTTTTCACATATTCCAGCGATTGTCCTGAACAATAAGGTCTATCGATCATCCCCAGGTCATGAAGATGAAAATCACCACGGATATGGGCATCAGCCACATCCTGAGAAAAAACCTCCATCAGAGCATATTCCTTTTTTATTGTCTCAGACAGGGTTAGGTTTGTTGCCTCAGGGTTATGAGGGATATTGGCATTTTCTTTATTCTTATAGATAATAACCCTTCCTACATCACGCAGGGGAAGCCCCAGTCTGGTATGGACCCGTCTTGCCCTTTCCAGCCCATGTTCAATCAATTTAACATCCACCATCTCCCGAACAAGTGGAGCAGTCAAAATCTGGACATCCCAGTTTTTTATCTGTTGTTCTACCTCACGACTTATCTTTTCTGCTATCTCTGGCTCAACATCAGCCTCTCTGATAAGGGCATCAATGATCTTCATCCTATCCCATTCGACAATATCATCGTGGGAACTTCTTACAAACAAGGCATAATCTGTTGTTTCCTTTGGTGCAAATTGGGTTGCCCGTCTAATCCTATTCCTGGCATCACGATAAAGTATATATTCCTTTGAGGTCTTTGCATGACCTGTTTCAACCAATATCTTTTCTGCTGCATCCTGAATCTCTTCAATATGCAGGATATGATCTGAGGTAAATTTTTCTCCAAGGTAGACAACAACAACATCAGCCAGGTCATCTGCCAGCTTTTTATCCTCACCACCAACCTTTTTCGCTGCCTTAAAGATGGCATCAGCTATCTTTGCCTTATCAAAGGATACAACTCTACCATCACGCTTCTGAATGAGATTAAACATCAAAAACTCCCTCCCAGTTTGTTTTCCTATCTATAAACCCCAACCAGTTCCTTTCTCTCAATCCACATAAACCCCTCCTGATGAGTGATAACAGCAATATCAATATCACCGCCACAGGTAGGTATCATTGTTGCAAACCGCTGAAATTGAATCGTTGTTTGCATCAAAAAAATAGCATAATCTATTGCATCCTGTAATGTTAAAAGGTGAAAATTTGGCATGGCAATGGGAATATACGGATCTTCTTTCCAGAGCTTTTGTATTACCCTTCCATCCCCACCAAAGGTACAACCATAACCCTTTATATGGAGAGGCTCAATCTCTGATCTCCTGCCTATCTTAACCAAAAATGTCTTGCCGCAACTAACATCATTATCATATCCTGCTACCTGAAATCCAATTGGAAATTCATTCTCTGAAATATTAGCTAAATCGCCAACCTCTTTGGTTAATTCTATACGAAAATATTCTTCAAGCTTATTGGCAATCTGTTCAATGTTCTCATTACCATAAACAGATACCTTTTCAAACTCTCGAATATGACTTTCAATCGTTCTTCCGGTTAAAAACCCAATGCCAAAACTTGATATGCCTACATTTTTTTCTCCATCTCCAAGACAAAAGAGCTTTTGTCCATTAGGAGAGATAGAAACAGGCACCGGAGGCGAAGGAGCTATACGAGCATGTGGGATTCTACCCTCACATTTTGGACATCGCACAAACTCCTCTTTTGGCGGTAATTGTGTCTGAATAGTCAATAGACTATCAGATGCCATAACTATTCCATCAGGCACCCTTAATGAAATCGTAAGGGTCATGTTTTTATTCCCCCCAGCTTATATATAAAAAAACACGAATTATATCTTCGTGCAGAGTATTCTTGTGAAAGCTATCAGCGGTCAACTTTTGCAAAAGTATTATGCAGTAATTCTCATTATGAAATTTTTTAGCTTTCGTAGCCCAGGATTCTATCCTGGTATATCTAATGCCAACATAGAATGTTGGGCTACTTGAAGCAACATATCCTTGTGGTTAAAAATTTCATAATGAGAATTACAAAGTATTATACTTCTTCCCTTGTCTGTATCTGATTTGCCTCTTTGATAAAATCGGCTATATTTTCATAATGCCGATGAACAGAAACAAACCTTAAATAAGCCACCTTGTCAAGCTGCCAGAGATTTTTCATCACTATCTCGCCAAGCATCGCTGCATCTATCTCCTTAGATGGATTGCTTTGCAGATCATTTTCCACATCATCTACAATCTTTTCTATAATCTCTATCCCTACAGGTCGTTTGGCACAAGCCTTAAGAATTCCGCCAACCATCTTGTTTCTATCAAAAGGCTCACGACGGCCATCCTTTTTGATAACAATATAGGGTATCTTTTCTATCCGTTCATAGGTAGTAAACCTTTTATTACATTGAAGGCATTCTCTCCTGCGCCTGATAATCGCATATTCTCCTATTTCTCGGGAATCCATTACCCTATCTTCAATATGTTCACAAAAGGGACATTTCATTGTGTCCTCCTCAACATCTTGTATTGATTTCAAATTGTACTACAACCCTATGTGTTTGTCAAGAAAAAAATTATTTTTTTTTTTAATAATCAAAACCCAAAGAGCAAGCAAAGGTTAAGACATGTATAGAAAAAAACTACATGTTGTAAATCTATATGATTTCTGATAGCCTTGCACGAGGATATGCAATTATAATTTTGTCTGAATAAATAGGTTGGAAAAAATGGGACACATAAATTTGAGATAATTTTAGGGATAAAAACTGGCATGATTTTTGCAGTGATGCAGGGGAATTTAATCCGCAGATTTCGCAGATTACACAGATTATTACTCGATGTTCAAGTTTTTACTGGTGACCAAGCAAAGGGTGCCAGTCACCAGAGCACCAGACACCAGGCACCGTGAGAAACTGATATTTGATGAAAAAAGGATTGCGACCGACTAATGCACTGGTGACTGGTGCTCTGGTGCCCTTCCTATCTAACAGCCTTCATCCTATCTTTCAGGGCTATAAATTGGTGAGCATTACTACAATTAGTGCTATTTTAATCGCTTTTGATTAATTTTTTGCATTTTTCTCTTGACAAATTCATGGGGTTATTGTATTCTTAATAGGTGTCAGGGGTGCTGGATAAATCTCTGCTCTCTTGAGAATATTTGTGAGGTAATATAATGTCAGACATATCACTGGGTGTCTTAGTCTCAGGAAGGGGATCAAACCTCCAGGCAATCATTGATGCTATCAATGATGGTAATTTGAACGCTAATATCATGCTGGTTATAAGTAACCAGGAAAATGCCTATGCCTTGGAAAGGGCAAGAAAGGCAGGGATTAAAACCATATTCATTAATCCGCAAGATTATCCATTGCAACAGGATTATGAACAGCAAATGGTTTCGCAGCTTGAGGCAAATAATGTAGAATTAGTTATTTTAGCAGGATTTATGCGGATTTTAACGCCTTATTTCGTAAATGCTTATCAAAATCGTATCCTGAATATTCATCCAGCATTATTACCCTCATTCCCTGGTTTACATGCTCAAAAACAGGCACTTGAATATGGGGTAATGGTTACAGGGGTAACCGTGCATGTGGTAGATGAGGGCATGGATACTGGACCAATTATCATGCAAAGAGCAGTAGATGTCCTTCCAGATGATACGGTGGATTCTTTGTCTGAAAGGATGTTGAAGATAGAACACCAGATTTATCCTGAGGCTATTGCACAGATTATAGGTCATATGAGACCTGTGGGAGACTTATAGGAGGATAACGTGAATTTTCACGCCAATTATTTAGCTACTGCAATTGGAAGTTTTCCGCATCAGGATGCGGAGACAGCTTGTCGAATAATCTTAGAAAACCTGCCAGAGATACCTGTTTGGCCTCAACTGCCAAGGCTGGGCTTTCTCGAAAATATGTATGTTCAATACTCTGAGGGACTTCCATGTGTAAATCTTGATATAGAAAACAAGAAAATATTCTTTGATACCTCAAAGGATATGGATGCTGAACTTGAAAGATTTTACGAAAAATATCTGTCAAACAATATCTCTATGTTTGAGATATCCAAAAAATATAGTGCCGGGTTTTATGCCATGATGGAAATCCTAAAAAAAGAGGTATCTCCAAGTGTAAGGTTTATCAAGGGACAGATAACCGGCCCCATTAGTTTTGGCTTAACGGTTCAGGATGAGACAGGTAAGCCTATTATCTATAATGAGATACTTTTTGATGCTATTGTTAAAGGATTAACCATGAAAGCCTGCTGGCAGATAGCCAGGTTTAGGGAGCTTGGGTTAAAAGGGCTGATATTTTTGGATGAGCCATATCTTTCTGCATTTGGTTCTGCCTATGTGCCATTGGACAAAAAAAAGGTTATTCAGACACTAAATGAGGTTATTGTCAATATTCAGGAGATAGGCGGGCTGGTAGGTGTCCATTGTTGCGGGAATACAGACTGGTCCGTATTATTGGAAACAGAGGTGGACATACTAAGCTTTGATGCCTACAACTTTGTTGATACATTATCCCTGTATCCAGCAGACCTTAAGCATTTCCTCTCCATGGGAGGGATACTTGCCTGGGGAATAGTACCTACAGTCGAAGATATTATCAAGGAATCCGTAAAAACATTAGTCCATCGATTTAACAGCGGGATTTTATCCTTAAGCCATGATTTTATCTCAAAAGAGGCATTAACAGAAAATATAATTATTACCCCAAGCTGTGGTACAGGGGCATTATCAGAGGCAGCAGCAGAGAGGATATTGACATTAACCTCAAAGCTCTCTGCCTGTTTGAAGGGATAGCAGCACAGGCATCCTTGCCTGTGATTAAACTTGTCTGTGATTAAATTACCTTTTTGCCTGACATTTGTGCTGTTTTTATCACATATTGAGAGGAAAATGCTTGACTTTTACGCATAAATATGGTATTTATTAAATAATACTCGATGTTCAAGTTTTTACTGGTGATCAAGCGAGAAAGTCGAAAAGGCGAGAGAAAGTAGGATTCGATGAA
>JASEHA010000118.1 GCA_030018795.1 bacterium | reverse complement strand
ACTGGTGAGCCAGGCACAGGCAGCTTGCAGGCTAACGCCAGCTACACAGTCTCCTTATCCGTGCCATCAGATTCCATCCACTACCTGCGTGTTCGAACAAAGGATAACGCTGGCAACTGGAGCAGTGCTGCAACACTGTTTACCTTCAGGTATGATTCTACCAGCCCATCTGTCCCAACCGCACCATGCAACGCATGGACAAACAACAGCCAGGCTGTAGCTATTACCAATAACATATGGCAGAACCTTGACGCATCGCCGTATTTTGAGTGGAGTGGTGCTGAAGATACAGGCTCAGGTGTTAAAGGTTATAAAGTTTACTGGGGAACAAATCCAGCAGGTATTCCTACAGACTGGCAAACAGGAACCAATCTGACTACCCCATCAGACGTAGAGTCACCATCAATATACTATTTGCGGATAATGACTCAGGATGCAGCTGACAACTGGAGTACATCAACAACATTGTTTGTCTTCCGATATGATGCACAAGCTCCAACCAACCCTATCACTCCATGTGCAGCATATGTAAGCAGTACAAACACAATAACTATTTCTCATAATACCTGGCAAAGCACAGATGGTGATCCATACTTTATGTGGACTGGAGACGGAGATGCATCAGGTTCTGGTGTGGCAGGATATGCTGTTTCCTGGAGTCAGAATGAAGGTGATGAGCCAGGGTTTACTGTAGAACAGTCAAAAAATGTCTATGAGGTAACAAGTCGTGTTGGAACCATGACAACGTATTATCTACGCATTCGAACTATAGATAAAGCTGACAATTATAGCCCGGCAACAACACTATTTACCTTGAAATATGACCCTGAGCTGCCAACAAATCCAACAGGCTGCAAGTCATATGGAGATGCCAATAAGTTGGGTGAAATATATGACAATACCTGGCAAAATATGGATAATACTCCTTACTTCGAATGGTCAGGTGCTGCTGCCGGCTCTGGGGTTGCAGGATATACTGTCTACTGGGGAACATCTTCAACAGGTGAGCCAGGTACAGGGAATATCCAGACAGGAACACACTCCAATATATCAACACCAGTACCAACCAATTCAATCTATTACCTGCGAGTACGTACAAAATCAAACAGTGATCAGTGGAGTGAGCCTAACACCTTGTTTGTATTCAAGTATGATGCCACATTACCAAATAATCCCATATCATGCACTGGTTGGAAGGATATTGCAAAGCAAGAGAATGTGCCAGATGATGTGTGGCAAAACCAGTATAATACTCCATATTTTGACTGGTCCGATGCTATAGATACTACAAATACTGGAACAAGTTCTGGAGTGGCAGGATACATAGTTTATTGGGGAACATCTTCAACAGGTGAGCCAGGTACAGGCATGATGCAAACAGCAACAAATACCACTGCGGCAACCATACTTAGTAATTCAACTTACTACCTGCGTATAGCAACAAAAGACAACGCAGGCAACTGGAGCAATGCGGTAACATTATTTACCTTCAAGTATGACTCCACTGGTCCAACTAACCCAGTCACACCATGCAACGCATGGGCAGATAGCAGCAAGAATGTGGCTATTACCAATGACATATGGCAGAATAAGGATGCGACACCATACTTTGAGTGGAACGGTGCAACAGACAGCAGCTCTGGCATTGCCGGCTACAGCGTCTACTGGGGGACATCGTCAACTGGTGAACCAGGCACAGGCAGCTTGCAGGCTAACGCCAGCTACACAGTCTCCTCATCCGTGCCATCAGATTCTATCTACTACCTGCGCGTTCGAACAAAGGATAACGCTGGCAACTGGAGCAGTGCCATAACACTATTCACCTTCAGGTACGATTTTACCGGCCCGATCAATCCAGTCACACCATGCAACGCATGGACAGACAGTAGCAGGCAGATACAATTGCTTGATAATACCTGGCAGAATAAGAGTGCCAATCCATACTTTGAGTGGAACGGTGCAGCAGACATCGGTTCAGGCATTGCTGGCTACAGTGTCTACTGGGGGACATCATCAACCATTGACCCAGGAACCACCAGCCTGCAAACTACTACTAATTACATTGTTACCACCCCGGTGCCATCAAATACAGTCTATTATCTCAGGTTGAGGACAAGAGATCAGATTGGCAACTGGAGCGAGCCTATAACACTATTTACCTTTAAGTACGATGCAACGCCACCCAATAACCCAGGCACACCATGTAACGCCTGGGCAGACAGCAGCAGGGCTATGTCTATTACCAATAATATTTGGCAGAATACAGATGATACCCCTTACTTTGAATGGAGCGAGGCAATAGATTCTCAGCCAGGATCAGGGGTTGAAGGATATGCAGTTTATTGGGGCATATTATCCACAGGTGATCCAGGAACAAATACTATTCAGACTCAGGCTAACTATACAGTTAATACATCTGTTGGCTCTCAGGCAACATATTATCTGCGAGTGAGAACCAGGGATAATGTTGGTAACTGGAGTCAACCAGAAACGCTGTTCATCTTCAGATATAATGTCTCCGGGCTGCCAGCACCAGAAAAATTAATGGCTAATGGAGCTAATCCGAGCAACTGGCAGTATTCTCCAACATTTAGCATTGATTGGACCAATCCTCAGACAGATGTTGATCTCAAGGGAGTATGGTATAAACTTGGTGAAAAGCCATCCTATGGCACAGATGGAACATTTATCATCCAAAAGCCATTTTCTGTAACTGCAAATAAAGAGGGTGGACAAACCCTGTATCTGTGGCTTGAGGATAATCTGGGGAATAAAGACCATAATCTTAACAGCACAGTGATATTGCAATATGATCAGACATCACCACAAAACCCGGCTACATGTACAGCTTATTTATTTAAGGGCACTACAACCACTATCCCTGATAATACCTGGCAGAACATAGATGCAGCCCTCTATTTTGAGTGGAATATTCCAGATGATATGGCTGGCAGTAATACTGGTTCAGGTATCATGGCATATTCCATTGCATGGAAGCCATCAATGAATGATGACCCCGGGACAATTTCTCTTAGAACCACATCCAGCTATGAGGATTCAACACCATTGTCCGAAGACATCCGTTATCTGCAGATTAGGACAAAAGATATGGCAGGCAACTGGAGTACTACCACAACCCTGTTTACCTTCAAGTATGATAACACCTCACCACCTGCACCTATTAGCCTGAAGGCTGATAATAAAGAGAAACAGAGTCCATGGAAAAACACTTCAGAGTTTGAGATTAATGTTGTATTTCCTGATGATCCCTCAGGGATAAGCAGGATACAATATTGCTTAGGGACAGGCAGCTCTAAATATGTAGAGATTGGTACGTTGACAAATGCCTATACCTTCACTGTAGAAGCAATCAATGAAGTGCAGGAAAATAAAGGGCAGATACTATCTGTATGGCTTATGGATGGGGCAGGGAATGCAAGAGAACAATCCGTTAATACGGTAGAATTGATGTATGATAAGACACCGCCTATGATAAGCAGAATACTTTATGACGATAGAAACAAGAATAGCTTAGTTGATAAAAATGATAAGATAGAAATAGTATTTAATGAAATAATCAGCTATAACTTATTGTCCCTTGATAATATATTTGAGCTAAAGGTTACGGGTGATAACTGGGGTGCAGGGGCAAACATTTATCCTCAATCATCAGAATCTATTGGAACAAATACAATGGTTGTAATGATTAATCTTGGTTCAGGCACATCACTTAGCATATCTGGCATATATTCGTCTGGTTCAATCACACATGGTTCACCATCTGGTATTGGATTAAAACCAACTCAAGCAATAAAAGATAGGGCAGGGAATCCTGCTACTGTTACGGTTGCTTCTTTTGAAAACCATGATGTTATTGATATGGCCTCTCCAAGGATATCCCGTGTGATATACAGGGATAGAAATAACCCTGGCGTAACCAAGGATGATGAGATTATTGTCTTCTTTACTGAGGATATAAATGTTGTTGGAGATATTACATCTGGCGATTTCCATCTTTGTGTTCAAGGAGATACCTTTGGGAATGGGGCTACATTTTCTGTAAGCGGAAGCAACTCCATTACCATTAAGTTAGGAGATTTGCCGCATCTTAAAATTGAAGGAGAGTTTGGAACAGATTCTCTTGCCTCTGGAATGGATATAAACGAGAGCTTAGCCCATGGACATATTATGGATTATTCAGAGAATGATGCCCAAGCATGGAGAATAACAAGGGAGAAGAATGGTGTAGACATTGTCTTTGAGGATAAGATACCGCCAACAATTGAAAATATCCTGCCGCATTCAGGAGATACGGTTAACGAATTGCCTGTTATTTCTGTATGGCTGCGGGATGTAGGGGCAGAATATAACAGCGGGATAGCTACAAGCACTATCAAAATATGTGTTGATGGAATAGAAAAAACAACTGGTATCAGGATTGATTTTAATGAAGGAACACCCCAGGGTACATTTACCAGGAATAATCTAACGGTAACATTCCTTGAACCACTTTCCCCTGGAGAGCATACAATTGGGATATATGTTAGGGATAAGAGGGATAATGAGTCTTTGATGCAATCTGTTTCTTTTATAGTCAAAAAAACAGATGAACCTGTTATGGAGATAGCTAATTATCCCAACCCATTCTCACCGTTAGAGGGAACAATCATTCAGTATATACTTAATAAATCATCTGAGGTGTCTATCTATGTGTATGACATATCCGGTGATCTGATAGGCAGGGTGATTGAGAATCAAATACGGGAGATAGGAGTAAATAAAGAAAGGTGGGATGGAAAATCAGTTTATGGCAAAATCCTTCCTAATGGGGTATACCTTTGTGAGATAGTTATAGATAATAAGCCAAAAAAATACATTAAGATAGTGGTGTATGAAAAATAATTGGAGGTAAAAAAGATGCAACAGGTGTTGATATGTCTTGTCGTTTGCTGTTTGGGGATAGTCGTTGAGGCAGCAGAAAGCCCGTATGCCTCTGTGAAATTTGGTATTGGTGCTCGCTCAATCGGGCTTGGACATGGATTTGTGGCTATAGCTGATGATGCCTCAAGCATTTATTGGAATCCTGCTGGGCTTGGACAATTAGACAAAAAAGAGCTTGCCATTACAGCTATGAATATAAATGCTGATAGCCCTGAACTAACAAATAAGTATATAGGAATATCAGGTGTCTGTCCCTGGCCATTTAAGAAAAACTCTGGAGCAATAGGGATAGGTATTATGCAGGTTAGCGTAGATGATATTAAGAAAACCGGGATAGATGGGTATGGAGAAATGATACAACTCGGTAGTTTTGACAGTCAGGAGACTACCTTATTAGTCTCCTATGGTAAAGAGATATTAAGAGACATGCTTTATGCTGGTGGCAACATGAAGTTTTTTAGCCATAAACTTGGCGATTATTCAGGGGATGGACTTGGAGTTGATGTTGGTGTTATAATAAATATCTCCTGTGCATTTAACAGGATGAACAGCCCCTTGCTTGGATTTATGAATGATATGAAAATAGGATTGATTCTATCCAGTAATCTTCCAAAAGAATGGGATACAGGGCATAAGGACGAGGATGCATTGAATGGCACACTGGCAATAGCAGTTGTTCCGTTAAAAACAGAGGCATACAGATTAAATGCCATGGCCTCTTTAAGTCAGGTTAAAAAGAGACCCATGTCATTCTCCACAGGTTGTGAATTCATCTGTCTATCATTACCTGTGCCAGTATCATTCTGGAGTGGGATTGATAATGCCTATCTTGAACAAAGGGGATCAGCAGTAGACACATCAAGATTGAATTATGGGAAAAGATTATCACTTGGTATAGGTGCAAGGTATAAAATAATTCGAGTAGATTACACAGTCAGCCTTGAAAGATTTGGAGCAAGGCACAAGGTTTCTACTGGTATAGCTTTTTAGATGGTTGGCGGTTAGTTGGATTAGGCCAAACAATGAGTAGTGTCATGTCAAATCTCCAGTGTCGCATAGAGATGATATAATTGTATGTTGAACTAAGCAGCGTTGCGGCAATATATATATGCAATCCAACAAATAATATGATATAAAAGTAATTTTCTATTATACTGTCCCTGCCAAAAACAGAAAGGAGGGGCAGATATGAGAAAAACCAAAGTTATGGTTACATATCCTGAAGTTACGGATGAAACTTTGAACGAGTATGTATCTGGACGATGTCCCATTCGCATGGGCATAAGGATAGCCGTTTTGCAAGGAGTTATAGACAATGCACCGATTGCTATACCGCTCACTTAAATTGAGCCGGGTATGCTCAGATAAATTGAGCCACCTTTTGATAAAGGAATCGATTCAGCATTCTTCCTTTTTCGCATCTGTTTTTCCATAAAAAAGCCTCCACTTTACTCACATTAGCAAAAGCTTATAGACAAAGCCCAAGCTATGTGGTAAAATGGAGGCATGCCAAAATACATTAGTATTATATCGGAAGTTCCCCTTCCATATTTCCCCAACATATTATTAATTAAAAGGTTACGATTATTTAACTGTTGAATGTGTAGACACTAATTGTATCAAAATAATTTAATTTGTTGCTTGACAAATATAGGCATATAGTGTATAATAGTAGTTATGCATATAGTAGAAAACAAGTCTGTGGCAAAAACAAACAAGAAAATTTATCATTCTACCCTCTTGCGAGAGTCATATCTGAGAAAATGGCAAGGTCAAAAAACGCACCATTGCTAATTTGTCTCATTGCTCTAAAGAAGAGATAACTGCTATTAAACTTGCCTTAAAGCATAAGGGATCTCTTGCTAATATTGATTCGATTAAAGAATCAGTAACAATTAAAGAAGGTCTTTCGATAGGAGCAGTTTGGTGTGTGTACAACACAGCAAAACAACTTGGGATAGATAAAGCATTAGGAAATAGTTTCGACCTGTGCGGTTGAAATATGCTACAGCTTTATCGCATTATCCACGAAATT